>JAHHSE010000113.1 GCA_020025395.1 Oscillospiraceae bacterium | reverse complement strand
CAGTATCACCGCCTCAGTCAGGCGGAGCGGGAGCGGCTTGCGCGAATGAAAGAGGAGGAAGGATCATGAACAACAAAGTGCATATTATGGATCATCCGCTGCTGCAGCATAAGCTGTCCATTCTGCGGGATGAGGCCACCGGGGTAAAGGAATTTCGGGAGATTGTCGGGGAGATGGCCGCCCTGATGTGTTATGAGGCCACCCGGGATCTGCCTTTGGCGGATGTAGAGGTCAAAACGCCTGTGGCCACCGGAACTTTTCGGCGTCTGGCGGGGAAAAAGCTTGCGATTGTCCCTATTTTAAGGGCCGGTCTGGGCATGGTAGACGGGATTCTCACTCTAATCCCCTCTGCGAAGGTAGGACATATCGGCCTGTATCGGGACCCCAACACCCTGGAGCCGGTGGAATATTACTGCAAGATGCCAGGTGATATTGCAGAGCGGGAGGTAATCATTTTGGATCCCATGCTGGCGACAGGAGGGTCTGCCACGGCGGCCATTCAGTTTTTGAAAAATTATGGGGTCAAAAATATGAAGCTTATGAATATCCTTGCGGCGCCGGAGGGGATTGACCGGGTTCAAAAGGACCATCCGGAAGTGGATATCTATGTGGCTGCGGTAGATGAGAAGCTGAATGATCATGGTTATATTGTACCCGGTTTGGGGGATGCGGGGGACCGGATCTTCGGCACCAAATAAAAATCAAAGAGGGCGGACCTACAGTCCGACCCTCTATTTTTGTGTTTGCGTGAGAGGTGTGGGATTCCAGCTTGTGAAAGTGCCGAAATTGTGCTATACTAACTCAATATGGAATATGATCGCCATGAGGTGAATGAAATATGAAAATCGTTGTTTTGGCTGGGGGACTGTCGCCGGAGCGGAATGTTTCCCTCTCCACAGGGGCCAAGGTATGCCAGGCCCTGCGGGAGCGGGGACACGCGGCGGCTCTGGTGGATATGTACTTTGGTCTGGAGGGGTATGAGGGTGTCCTGGAAGGCTGTTTTGACGCCCCGATCCCGGAAAGCTGGCGCGTGGTAAGCCGAAAGGCCCCTGATCTGGAACAGATAAAGAAAAGCCGGAAATGGAAGGGAAAGGGAGCGTTTGGGCCGGGAGTTCTGGAACTCTGTTCCGCTGCGGATCTGGTTTTTCTGGCCCTCCATGGTCAGTGCGGAGAGGATGGCAGAGTACAGGCCGCCTTTGATCTTTTGGGGATTCCATATACCGGATCCGGCTATCTGGGTTCCGCCATTGCCATGGACAAGGACCTGACCAAACAGCTCATGGCAGGGCGGGGGGTTGCCACTCCCGCTTGGAAAACTGTCACATATACCGCCGAGGAGGTGGACAGTATCACCAGTCGGACCCCGGTCCCCTGTGTGGTGAAGCCGGTGGACAGCGGTTCTTCCATCGGCGTATCCATCGCCTTGGACAAGAAAGCCCTTCGGGCCGCCTTGATAGAGGGGCTTCACTATGGAGGACGCTGTGTACTGGAGCAGTATGTTTCCGGGCGGGAGATTCAGGTGGGGGTGCTGGCCGGAAGGGCCTTGCCCACCATTGAGATCAGACCCAAAGAGGGCTTTTACGATTATGAAAATAAATATCAGCCTGATGCGGCGGAGGAGATCTGCCCCGCCCCCATTACAGCGGAGCAGGAGAGAATGGTTCAGGAGGCGGCCTTAAAAGTCTTTCATGGATTAAAACTCTCCGCTTATGCCAGGGCTGATTTTATTCTGGATCAGAAGGGAACCTTCTGGTTTTTGGAGATTAACACCCTGCCCGGTATGACACCCACCAGTCTGCTGCCTCAGGAGGCCGCAGCAGCTGGGGTGTGTTACTCAGACCTTTGTCAGATGATTTTGGATGTCTCCTTGGAGGCACGAGTCAACGGGAAGTGAGGAGAAAAGGATATGCAGCCCATTTCGATTGCGGAGATCATGGAAGCGGTCGGCGGAACCCTGTTGGGGGAGGGGGATCCCTCCATCATTATCACCAAGGTGGAAACAGACAGCCGCTCTATCAGCGAAGGCTCTCTCTTCATCCCTCTGGTGGGGGAGCGGTTTGACGGTCACGCCTTTTTGAATCAGGCGTTGGAGGAGGGGGCGGCCGCCTGCTTTACCCAGCGGACCCGGGAGAGCTACCTGCCTGGAAAATGCTATATTAAGGTGGATTCCACCCATCGGGCCTTGCGAGATCTGGCCCAATATTACAAACAGAAATTTCGGATCCCCTTTATTGCGGTGACCGGGTCGGTTGGGAAGACCACCACCAAGGACATGATCGCCGCTGTGCTGGGGGAGAAATATCATGTCCACAAAACAGAGGGCAATCTGAACAATAATTTCGGAGTCCCCCTCACCCTCTTGGGCCTGACCAAAGAGGATGAGATCTGTGTGGTGGAGATGGGGATGAATCACCTTGGTGAGATCGACTACCTGGCAGATATCGTTCGGCCGGAGGTGGCGGTCATCACCAACATTGGAGATTCCCACATCGAGCATCTGGGCAGCCGGGAAAACATTCTGAAGGCTAAATGTGAGGTATTTGGCCATATGAAAAAAGAAGGGTTTGTGGTTCTCAACGGGGATGACGAACTTCTCGCCACCCTGCGGGGCACCCTGCCCTTTGAGACAGTTTGGGTGGGAGGAAACGAGGGACTGGAGTACCGGGCCCTCTCGGTCAGCAGCGACGGAGAGCACTATGTCCACTGCGATGTGACCACTCCCACGGGGACCTTTGCAGTGGACATCCCCGCACTGGGATTCCATATGATCTATCCCATGCTGACAGCGGCGGCCATTGGGGCCCATTTTGGGCTGACAAATGAGGAAATCGCCCATGGGGTCCTCCGCTTTGCCCCGACCAAAATGAGGATGAATATCCTCAGCCGGGGAGACAACATCACCATTTTAAATGATGCCTATAACGCCAATCCTCAGTCCATGCGGGCGGCGGTGGAGGTTTTGTCCAAGAGCAAGGGCAGCCATAAGCTGGCGGTCCTGGGAGATATGTTTGAGCTTGGCCCTCTGGCTCCCACCCTCCATGCGGGAGTAGGTGATTATTTGGGGAAGGCCGGAATTGACTGTCTGGTGGCCGTTGGGGAGAATGCGGAGCATATGGCAAAGGCCGCTGAGCAGGCGGGAGTCCCGGAGGTCTACTGGAGGCCCACCAAGAAGGAGGCCTGCACGGTGCTGGAGCAGGTGGTCCAGCCGGACAGCACCATCCTGGTCAAAGCCTCCCGTGGGATGGAATTTGAAGAACTGACCGCTTTTTTGCAGAGCATCACAAGGGAGAAATGAGACACCGGCCTCCCCGTTTGGGAGGCCGGCGTCCTCAGCCAAAGTGCTTTTTCAGGTTTTCCTGAAAGGGGGGATAAATAACCCCTTTCTCTGTGATGATTCCTGTGAGGAGCTGGTGTGGGGTCACATCAAAGGCAGGGTTGAATACCTGGACATCCAGAGGGGCTGTCTGTACATCGGAGAGATGGGTCATCTCCTCTCTGGCCCTTTCCTCAATGGGGATTTTACCTCCGTCGGAAAGGGCCAGATCTATGGTGGAAGAGGGAAGGGCGGTATAGAAGGGGACCCCGTGGAAGTGGGCGTTGACCGCCACAGAATAGGTGCCGATTTTGTTGGCAAAATCCCCGTTGGCCGCCATGCGGTCACAGCCCAGGACAACCATCTGAATCCGTCCCGCCCGCATAAGGCTGGCAGCCATATTGTCAGCGATCAGAGTGGTGGGGATCTGATCCTTCCCCAGCTCATAGGCTGTCAAACGAGCGCCCTGCAAAAGGGGACGGGTCTCATCTGCGTAGACCATGGAGACCTTTCCTTGGGCGTGGGCGGCTCGGATGACCCCCAGGGCGGTGCCGTACCCTCCGGTGGCCAGGGCTCCGGCGTTGCAGTGGGTCAGAATGCTGGCTCCCTCCGGGACTACGGAGGCGCCGAAGGAGCCGATCCGGCGATTCATCTCCATGTCCTCCCGGTGAATGGCTATGGCCTCCCGCTCTAAGGCGGACAAAGCCTGAGGGGAGTTTCCGTGGGCCATGAGGCAGCGCTCCATACGGTCCAGCGCCCAGAAAAGGTTGACGGCGGTAGGCCGGCTGGCGGCAAGGACTGCCTTGGTCTGGGTCATTTGGGCGGAGAAGGAGGCAGAATCCAGGGCGGAAAAGGAACGGGCGGCCAGAACGTAGGCATAGGCAGCGCTGACCCCAATGGCGGGGGCACCGCGGACCACCATGGTCCGGATGGCGGAAGCCACCTGATAAGCATCGGTATAGGGGAGCCATTCCTCCGTAACAGGCAGTTTGGTCTGATCAAGGAGGAGCAGAGTGTCTCCCCGCCATTGGATCGCTTCCATAAAAAAACCTCCTCTGATTTTTTCTTATCATAGCACAGAGAGAAACAGGAGACAAGAATATGATTGAGATTTCCGTTTCCGGCATTGAAAAAGAGTTTGAGGTCGGAAAGAAAATATTGGACGGGGTTACCTTTCAGGTAGACTCCGGGGAGCGGGTCGGTCTGCTGGGAAAGAACGGCGCAGGCAAGACCACGCTTTTTAAAATGCTCACCGGAGAACTGGAACCGGATGCCGGAGAGGTGGCAGTGGCCCATGGCAAGCAAGTGGGTCTCATCTCTCAGATCCCCGATTACCCTGCGGAGTACACCGTGGAAGATGTGCTTTGCACTGCCTTTGAGCGGATTCGGGCCATAGAGACAGAGATGAAGGAGCTGGAGGGACAGATGGCGTCCGGGGAGGGGCGTGCCCTCAAGCGCTATGGGATTCTGTCCGCCGCTTTTGAGGCGGGAGGGGGGTACGACACCTCCACCCGGCTCAGTAAGGTCACCAATGGTCTTGGGATTCCCCAAACCATGCGAAACCAGCTGTTTTCCGCTTTGTCCGGAGGGGAGAAGACACGGGTGAATCTGGCCCGTCTGATTTTGGAGGATACCGATGTTCTCCTTTTGGATGAGCCTACCAACCATCTGGACCTGCATGCCACGGAGTGGCTGGAGGAATATCTTCGCAAATTCAAGGGGACCGTTCTCACCATTTCCCACGACCGCTGGTTTTTGGATGAGACTGTGACCAGAATTGTGGAGCT
>JAHHSE010000112.1 GCA_020025395.1 Oscillospiraceae bacterium | reverse complement strand
CCTTCGGAGATAGCCATACCACTCCCCGTATTCGGGATCCGCGAAATGCTCCTTGCAGTAAGAGAGAGTCTTGTCGAACCAGTCCAGATACTTCTCCTCCCCGGTGTCCCGGTAGAGCATGAGGGAGGCGATGAGGATCTCGTTGTGCGGCCACCAGAGCTTCATATCATGCTCATAGGCCTCCGGGGGCTTTCCAAGGCAGTCCACAAAGTAGAGAAGACCGCCATACTCCTTGTCCCAGCCCGCCTCGATGGCCCAGTCGAAGATTTGGGCGGCTTTTTTGACCAGCGCCTGGTCCCCGGTGCGCCCGGCATGCTCCAGCAGGAACCAGACCCCCTCGATGTCGTGGCCGGGATTGACGGTGCGGCCCTCGGTATAATAAAGACGGGCAGTGCCGTCCTCCGCCACATTTTCCAGCACGCATTTCAGCTCCGGGTGGACATGGTACCGGAAGATCTCCTCCACGCTCTGCCGGGCCAGCTGCTCATACCGCTCCCGGCGCTCCGGGTCCACCCGCATCATGGTTCCGGTGACATTGAGAATAATCATGGGCAGGCCAAAGGCACGGCCGGTGCGGGTCTCCGGAATGGTTTTGGGGCCAAGGCCGGTGGGGTCGGGCATCCCGTGGCTCAGATCCCAGTAGAGGTCAAAGGCACGGCGGGCCCGCTCCAGGGCCTCTCTCTCCCCGGTGACCCCGTAGTATTCCGCGTTGGCTACCGCATAAAAGGCCTCAGAGAAGCAATACCGGCGCTGACGGAGGGGTCTTCCATCCTCCGTCACCGTGAAGTACATCCGATTCCCGGCCTTTCGGTTAATACAGTATTTCTCCATAAAGTCCAGGCAGCTCCTGGAGGCGGCCAGCCATTCCTCTCTGGGGCCGTAAACCGTACACAGATGGGCAAACATCCAGGCGCAGCGGCCCTGCATCCACACGCTCTTATCCGTGGAATAGACCTCCCCTTTGCGGTCCAGACAGGTGTATACGCCGCCGTGGACAGGGTCCATGCCGTGCTTGAGCCAGAAGTCCACACAGCCCTTCAGCTCCGATTTGATCCAATCCCGGTAAGACTGCAAACGCGCGTTATCCATGGGACTCATCCTTTCTATCATTTTCCTTGACCATCATATTTCCTTTTTGAGAAAAGGTCAAGAAAATTTTTTGCATCCTATTGACAGAATGAAAAAAACTGTTAGCCTATAAGGGGAACAAAATCCGTTCCAAATGAGACCATCAGATTGTAAGGAGGCACCTGTGATGAATCATCTCGGCATCCGTATCGATATCCGGAATCTCCCCCCCTTGGACCCCGGCTACCTGCCCCTGGGAATCTTTTACCGGAACTTCCGTGAGAGCGCGAAGGAACCCTTTGACCTGGCGGTGGAGCGCTCCAACGGCCAGGTGGCTGTCTATCACACCGCCGTACACGGCACCGAGGAGATGCGGGAGGCCGATGTGTATTACATTGACCGCATCATCAAAACCCTTCTGTGGATGAAGGGGGGCTTCCGGGTCTATCTGGCGGGAAATGAGGCGGTCTGCGAGGCCGTGAAGGAGCATTATTCCCCCGACGGCTCCCGCGCCTTTGATTTTCATTATATGGCCAATGTATTTGAGCATCCCTTTGAGGTCCTTCGGGTGGACAAGGTCCCGGAGGAAAAAGGGGTCTCCAAGGCCATCGGCCGCCATCTGGACGGCTGCCGCATCGGCTTTGACGCCGGCGGCTCCGACCGCAAGGTTTCGGCCGTCATCGACGGGGAGAGCGTATACAGCGAAGAGGTGGTCTGGTTCCCCAAGACCAATTCGGACCCCGACTACCACTATGAGGGCATTGTCTCCGCCTTCCGGTCCGCCGCCGCCCATATGCCCCGGGTGGATGCGGTGGGAATCTCCTCCGCCGGTGTCTACATCGACGACCGCACCATGAGCGCCTCCCTTTTCCTGAAGGTCCCCAAGGACCTGTTTGACCAGAAGGTGAAGGACATCTATATCCGAGCCGTCAAGGACACCTTTGGTGAGGTGCCCTATGCGGTGGTCAACGACGGGGATGTGTCCGCCCTGGCGGGGGCCATGAGCCTGAACGACAACAATGTGCTGGGAATCGCCATGGGCACCAGCGAGGCCGTGGGCTATGTGGACCGGGAGGGGAACATTACCGGCTGGCTCAACGAGCTGGCCTTCGTCCCCGTGGATGCCTCTCCCGAAGCCATGGCGGATGAGTGGAGCGGCGACATCGGCTGCGGTGTGAAGTACTTCTCTCAGGACTCGGTGATTAAACTGGCTCCTGCCGCCGGCATTGAACTGGACCCCTCTCTCTCCCCTGCGGAAAAGCTGAAGGTGGTTCAGGGTCTCATGGAAGAAGGGGACCTGCGGGCCGCCAGAATCTATGAATCCATCGGAGTCTATCTGGCCCACACCCTGGTCCTCTACCATGACCTCTATGGCTATAAGTATGTGCTGCTTTTGGGGCGGGTCATGTCCGGCAAGGGGGGAGACCTCCTTCTGGAGACCTGTAAGAAGGTGCTGGCGGAGGAGTATCCCGCCGAAAATGAGAAGATTCACCTCACCCTGCCGGACGAGAAGTTCCGAAGGGTCGGTCAGTCCGTGGCGGCCGCCTCTCTGGCGGACACCGGCAAGTAAGGGGAACGGGATGAGAAAGCACATCATCTGCCTGGGAGATTCCAACACCCATGGCTACTGTGCAGACCCCAGGGACTGCGCCGACCCCGCCCTGGCCCGCTTCAATGAGGAGGAGCGTTGGACCAGCCTGCTGCAAAAGGAGCTGGGGGAGGACTACCTTGTGACGGAGGAGGGCCTTTCCGGACGCACCACCGTTTTTGAGGACCCCCTTTATGAGGGGTTAGATGCCCTGCATTATCTCTTTCCCTGTCTGAAAAGCCATGAGCCGGTGAGTCTTTTGGTCATCATGCTGGGAACAAACGACACCAAGGAGCGCCTGGGGGCCAATCCCTACGCCATCCGTCTGGGCATGCACCGCCTGGTCCGGAAGGCCCAGGCCATCGACTGCTGGGGACCCGGGGGAAAGCCCAATATCCTCATCCTCTGCCCCCCTCCCATCGGGGAGGGGCTGAGAACCTGTCCCCTCTATGAGATTGTGGAGGAGATGGGGCTGTCCTCCATCTCCAAATCCCAGGCGCTGGCCCAGGAGTTTTCGCTGGCGGCCCGGGAGCTGGGCTGTCACTTTCTGGATGCCAAGACCCTGGGGGCGGAATTTAATCAGGTGGATTTCATGCACCTGACCAAAAAAGGGCATCAGGCTCTGGCACAGGCTTTGGCAGAGCATATTCCGTCCATGCTGTAACAAAACAAGGGCGGCCCCGTATGCTGCTCCATGGCATTTTCCTTCCTCTCCTTGCGACCCTGCCAGCCGGCCGAAAAAGATACCCTTCGTTGGTCTGTTTAAAAAGCGGATGCGCCCGTCTGTGTGATGCAGGCGGGCGCATTCATCTATGCCGTCACGGAATCTCTTCGGGCGTTGGCCCGGCTGCTCAGCCGGTGGCGATGGCGAAACACATGGGATCGAAGGTTTCATTCCCTTTGATGCGGTCAAGCGGGTCACAGAGGGTCCCTAGCCAAGGAAGCAGACGAACGAGCAAACCCTCGATTACTTTGTAATGCTTAAAATTCAAAAATCAGTTGTGCGTTTCGGAATGAATCGTTTTTTGCTGTGTATCTTCTTCCTTTTTCGGGTCATTCAAAGGAGCTTTTATGTCAGGAGTTGTACCCTCATCAGAAGACTTGGTATCAACCTTATCAGAGGCCTTGTCCTCCTCAGCAGGCTGGGCCGCAGACAACTCCTTATTCTCTTCGAGAATGTCATTGGTTTCATTCAAACCTTTGCCAATATCCTGTAACAGTCCCTGAGAACGGCCTTGTATTTCTGCTAAAAGCTCTTCTTTTTTCGCAATCATTTCCGCACCGGAACCAGTCGTATCACGAGCCTTATCCAACTCAATTTCTGATTTTAGAACGCCTGCATCTCCATCCAGTTTATTTTTTTCAGAACGGATTGTTTCAACCCTGTCCAAGGTCGCAGACGCAGCTGTGATGTTGGATAGAATATCATTTTGAATATCTTGCTTTGTTTTCGGCTTGCTGCTCTTGATTTTGGCGGCAGACTTTTCAGAAGCTTCTGTCATTTTTTTCAGGGTTGCCTCTTGAATCTGTTTATCAATATCCTTAATCTGCTCATCAAACTGCTCCAGCTGAGATTTCATCATATCATCAGATTGGCCCTGCTTACGGGCTTTCTGTATAAACTGGTCACGACGCTCCAGAATATTCGCTTTCTGCTTGTTCAGATGATCAATGAGGTTAGAGGTTTTTCCCTGTGAAGAAATTGTGACACGATCTCTTCGCATCTGTATCGCATATGAATGTTTGCCCGAATTGAGTTGCTTAGATACACTTTGATTTACACGCTCTACATTGATAAGACTGTTTTGTTGACCAAACATTGGTATCCCAGATAACCGCATAAAGACTCCTCCTATTTGATTTTTTTGATAGCACTGTAAGCATTCATTATATCTTATGTAAATATCGACTATCTTCGAAAAAAGTTAAGGCTGTGTCACGGGACGCCCGCAAAAATGGTTCCTGTCATCGGGTATTTCCTCTCCCAACGCTCCCCAACGGTATCCAGAGTGTCCGGGACAGCCTGTTCCTCCACAGCTACCAGCACCAAAGTCATTTTAAAAAAGCCGAAGCCTGATTCCGGTATTCGCAAGGTGTGGCTGCCCAGAGCCGTCTTTCATTCTCTCCGGCATTCCAGTACTACCTACAAGCTGAAACGGAACCACGGCGATCTGAAGGCTACTCAGGGCGATACAGGCCATGCGGAGATCGACATGATCACCAATGTGTATGCCCACATTCTGGACGAGGATCGTAAGATCAACGCGCAGAAGTTTGAAAGCTCCTTCTATGCCAATCCTGACCTTCGGAATGTGCGTCCACCGGAAGAACCGAAGGAAGCAGCACCTTCTACTTTGGATCTGGAAAGCCTTGTGGAGCAGCTTCGGAAGTCACCGGAGCTGGCAAATACCCTGGCCGCCCTGCTTGGAGCGGCACCGGGTGGCAGAT
>JAHHSE010000111.1 GCA_020025395.1 Oscillospiraceae bacterium | reverse complement strand
CTTGGGTGGAATTCTCCTATTGAGTGCACTGTCCAATATGTTTGACAAACCTACAGCCCTCTTCTCAAGAAAAAAGGGAGGAACGCCCCTTTGTTCCATGAAAAAAAGCATACCCAAATCCTTGAAACTATGATATAATTTAATGATGTCCAAGCATATTCTGCGTGACAAACTGATTTTGCGAAGGAGGAGGGGGCCGATGAGAAAGCGCTGTGTCCTGGCGTTTGGCCTGTTGCTGCTGCTCCTGTCTTCCGGGTGTACCCTGCGCTCCCCCGAAGAGCTTTATACCCTGCCGGAGCCCCCGGAGGAATACCAGAATTTAAATGCCCTGATTCAGGAGACCATGACCGCTCTGGGGGCGGAGTATGCCCCGCCTATGAGCGGGAGCAATACCCAGACCGTTCAGCTGGTGGATCTGGATGGGGACGGGGTGGATGAGGCGGTGGCCTTCTTCCGGGTCACCGGGGACCCAAAACCCCTGAAGATCTATTTTTACAAAAAGAATGAAGAGGGTCTCTACCATGTCCACACCACCATTGAGGGAGATGGGACCGCCATCCAGTCGGTGGCCTATGAAAACCTGGGGGGAAGCACCGGAACCGAGGTGGTGGTCAGCTGGCGGATGAGCGATAAGGTCCACGCCCTGGTGTCCTATGACTTCAACGCAAACGGAGTCACGGAACTGATGCGGACCGGGTACCGCGACTTTCGGATTCTGGACATTGATATGGACAGGGAGCAGGAGATTCTGGTCCTGCAGCTGGACCTTTCCAGGGGGCAGAACCGGGTGGAGCTGTATGACTATCGGGAAAACGGCATGGTACTGTCCGCCTCCGCTCCCATGTCCTATGATGTGCGGGAGCTGGCCCTGGTCCGGACCGGCTCCCTCCGGGGCGGGGTGAAGGCCCTGTTCGTCTCCTCCTTCTTCGGGGAGGCCAACGGCCTCATCACCGATGTCTTTGCCTGGAAGAACGGGGCCTTTGCCAATGTCACGCTGGACCCTGTCACCGGACAGAGTCAGGATACGATCCAATACTATAATTTGGTGTCCAGCACCGACATCAACGGGGACGGGGTGCTGGAGCTTCCCGCCCCCTCCATCCTGCCCGCCTCTCAGAAAAGCCCTGCCGCTGATTTCTGGACCATCCACTGGAGGCAGTTTGACGCGGAGGGCAGGGTCTATCCCGTCTGCACCACCTACCATAACCTTCAGGACCGCTGGTATCTGGTCCTGCCGGAAGACTGGATGGGGCAGCTTACCCTCTCCCGCCGGGACAATGCGGTGAACGGGGAGCGGGCCGTGGTCTTCTCCCACTGGATGGGAAGCGAGACCGAGCCAACCCCCTTCCTCACCATCTATAAACTGACGGGAATCAATCGGGTAACCCGCTCTCATCTGGGCAAGCGGTTTGTACTCAGCACCCAGAGCGACGCGATTTTTGCGGCGGAATTTCATGAGAACAGCTGGGACTGCGGTCTGGATCCGGAGACCCTGACCGCGGGCTTTCACCTGATCCGTTCAGAGTGGTCCATGGAAAACTGATGAAACAAGGAGATGGCAGATATGAAAAAGGTCCTGGTTCTGGAGGATGAGGCCAACATCCGCAGCTTTGTGGTCATCAATCTGAAACGGGCCGGCTATGAGGCGGTAGAGGCGGAGACCGGGGAAGAGGCCCTGGAGCAGCTTCGGAAGAATCCGGACATCAAGGTGGCCCTTTTGGATGTGATGCTCCCGGACATTGACGGCTTTGAGGTCTGCCGCCGGATTCGGGCCACCGATACCAAGATCGGGGTGATTATGCTCACCGCCCGGACCCAGGAGATGGACAAAGTCACCGGTCTGATGACCGGGGCCGATGACTATGTGACCAAGCCCTTTTCCCCCGCGGAGCTGACCGCCCGGATCGATGCCCTCTACCGCCGGACCGGGGGGGAGGCCCCCCAGACGGAGAGCGGGGAGATCCGTCAGCCCCCCTTCCTCCTCAACACCCGGAACCGCACCCTGGAGAAGAGCGGGCAGCGGGTGAAGCTTACCCAGGTGGAGTATTCCATTATGAAGCTCTTCATGAATAATCCGGGCAAGGCCCTCTCCAGGGAGGAAATTTTAGATGCCGTGTGGGGCAGGGATTACTTCGGAGAGGTCAAGATTGTGGATGTAAATATCCGTCGGCTGCGGATCAAAATCGAGGATGAGCCCCAAAATCCGGCCTATATCACAACCGTGTGGGGCTATGGCTATAAATGGGGATGCTCCTGATCCCCGCTTCCCTGGAAGAAGGTGCGCTCCTATGGTAAAAATCAAGGGAATCCGAAAACGGTGGATGATGAACTCCATCAGCGTGGTGGTTTTCATCGCCTTCTTTGCCGTCTTTTTCTTCTCCATCTCCATTGTGAACTACTATTATTCCGGGATGAGCACCGGGTTGGAGAGCAAGGCCAACACGGCGGCGGGCTTTTTTAAAAACACCGTGGAGAGTGAGTTCTTCTCCGCCGCCAGCCGATATGTGGAAAATTTTGACGAGAACAGCCATCTGGAGCTTCAGATCCTAAATCCCTACGGCCGGATCTCCCTCTCCTCCTATGGATTGACCTCCGGCACCACCCCGGGCACGGCGGACATTGAGGCCGCCATCGCCGACAAGGAGACCAGGGGCTGGAAGGGGGCGGACCCCCTCACCGGAGAGCATATCATGGCGGTCTCCGCCCCCATCACCTACAATGATTCCGTGGTGGGTGTGGTCCGTTTTGTCACCTCCCTCCGGGGAGTGGACCGTCAGCTCATCTTTCTGGTGTCCCTGGCCGCTCTGGTGGGGATTGTGGTGATCTCTCTGGTCTATTTTTCAAATCTCTATTTTGTCCGCTCCATTGTGGAGCCGGTGGCCGGAATCACCGAGACCGCCAAGCGGATCGCCAGCGGATCTTACGGCATTCAGATGGAGAAGAAGTTTGACGATGAGATTGGGGACCTCACCGATGCCATCAATGATATGTCCGCCAAGATCAGCCAGAGTGAAAAGATGAAGTCGGAGTTTATCTCCTCGGTCTCCCACGAGCTGCGCACCCCCCTCACCGCCATCAACGGATGGGCGGAGACCATTATGAACGGGGAGGTCCGACAGGCGGAGGATGTGAAAAAGGGGATGGGGATCATCGTCTCCGAGGCCAGACGGCTCACCAATATGGTGGAGGAGCTGCTGGAATTTTCCCGGATTGAGGATGGCCGCTTTACCCTGTCGGTGGAGCCGTTGGACATTGCCGCGGAGTTTGAGGACGCGGTCTATACCTATCGGGAATTTTTCCGCCGGGAGGGGATCGTCCTCACCTATGATCCCTGCGAGGAGGAGCTTCCCATGGTGCCGGGAGACCCGGAACGCCTCCGCCAGGTCTTCTGCAATGTGCTGGACAACGCCTCTAAGCACGGCGGGGCGGGTATGCGGATCGACTGCTCCCTCCATCGGGAGGTGGATTATATCGTGATCCGAATCCGGGATTACGGACCCGGTATCCCGGAGGAGGAGCTGCCCAGAGTGAAGTTTAAATTCTACAAGGGAAGCTCCAAAGCCAGAGGGTCGGGAATCGGACTGGCGGTCTGCGAGGAGATCATTACCCGGCACAGCGGCAGTCTGGACATCGACAATGCCGAAGGCGGGGGCTGTGTGGTCACCATCCGGCTGCCGATTGGAACATAAGTTCCAATCCTCTCTTGCTTTTTTCCCGGGAGTTTGATACAATGCAAAGTAAGGAGTACCAATATGTCAAAGGAACCCAATACCTGCCCCAGCTATAAAACCATGATCGGGGGTCAGGCCCTGATCGAAGGAATCATGATGCTCGGCCCCACCAGAAAGGCCACGGTCTGCCGAAAATCGGATGGGGAGATGGTCATGGAGGTCAGTGAGCGGACCCTCATCAAAGACAGGTGGCCTGTTCTGGGCATTCCCTTTCTCCGGGGGGTGGTGAATTTTCTCTCCTCTATGGTCAACGGGGTCAAGGCCCTGATGTGGTCGGCCGACTGCTATGCGGAGGAGGATGGCCCGGCGGAGGAGCCCTCCCGCTTTGAGGTCTGGCTGGAGAAGACCCTGGGCGGGGAAAAGGCCGTGTCTGCTCTCACCACCCTGGCGGTGGTGCTGGGGATTACCTTCTCCATCCTTCTCTTTCTGGTCCTGCCCACCCTGCTTACCGGCGGGATTCTCTATTTTTTTCCGGATTTCCCGCTGTGGGGAAGAAACCTGATGGAGGGGGCGGCCAAGGTTTTGATCTTTGTCCTCTACCTCTATCTCAGCTCCAAAATGAAGGATATTCGACGGACCTTCCAATACCACGGTGCCGAGCATAAAACCATCTTCTGCTACGAACAGGGGCTGGAGCTGACGGTGGAAAATGTGCGGAAGATGCCCAGACACCATCCCCGCTGCGGGACCAGCTTTCTCTTTGTGGTCATCTTCCTGTCCATTTTGATTTCCAGCCTGGTGTTTTCCTTCTTCCCGGTGGTCAATCCCTTTCTCCGGGCCGGAATGCACCTTCTCATGCTGCCTCTGGTGGTCTCCCTCACCTATGAGCTTAACCGCTATGTGGGGGGGCATGACAACCTGCTCTGCCGGGCCATTCGGGCGCCGGGGATGTGGATGCAGAACTTCACTACCTTTGAGCCGGATGACACGATGATCGAGGTGGGCATTGCCGCCTTTCAGGCGGTTCTCCCCGAAAAGAAGGGCTCCGATGCCTGGTGAGTCTGGGGAAGAAAGGAAAAAGAGAGGATTGTTATGGCCAGCACATACAATGATCTGTATCTGGACACCAGAGCGCTTTTGAAACGCAGTGGGGTGGAGATGGCCCAGCTGGAGGCCAGGGAGCTGGTCTGTTTTGCCTCGGACAAGACCCGCAGCCAGTTTTGGCAGGATGCGGGGCTATATGCCTCGGCAGAGGTGGAGCAGAGGGTGAGGGATCTGACCCGGCGCCGCCTGGAGGGGGAGCCGGTGGCCTATCTCATCGGGGAGTGGGAGTTTTACGGAATGACTCTGGACATTACACCGGATGTGCTGATCCCCCGACCCGACACCGAGCTGCTTGCGGAGCGGGCCATTCAGCTGGCCCAGTCCGCCGGAGAGGGGGCCAGGATTCTGGATC
>JAHHSE010000110.1 GCA_020025395.1 Oscillospiraceae bacterium | reverse complement strand
GGGGAAGGGAGAGCTGTCTATGGAAACAAACAGACAAACGGCTCCGGCGGGGAGAAAAGGGGTGCGGAATGCCCTGGAATTGGGAATGAACGGACTGTTTTTTGTCTGCGGCCTGGTGGCGGTTGCGTTCGTCCTCTTTATCACGGTCTATCTGGTAGTCTCCGGACTGCCCGCCATCCGGGAGATCGGCCTTGCCGACTTTCTCTTCGGGACCCGGTGGGCCTCCACGGCAAAGGAGAACCCTGCCTTTGGAATTTTACCCTTTCTCCTCACCTCCGTTTACGGCACGGCGGGTGCCATTGTAGTGGGGGTCCCTGTGGGCTTTATGACCGCCGTCTATCTGGCCAAGCTGGCCCCGGTTCGGGTGGCATCCGCGATTCGGGGTGCGGTGGACCTGCTGGCGGGAATCCCTTCGGTGGTTTACGGCCTGATCGGCATGACCGTACTGGTCCCCGCCATCCGGGTGGCCTTTGATCTGGCATCGGGGGCCACTCTGCTGGCCTCTATTCTGGTGCTGGCGGTCATGATTCTGCCCTCTATCATCTCGGTCTCGGAAACGGCCCTGAAGGCGGTTCCAAAAGAGTATGAGGAGGCCAGCCTGGCCCTGGGAGCCACGGAGATTGAAACCTATTTCCGGGTCTCGGTCCCCGCGGCCTCCAGCGGCATCGCCGCCGCCGTGGTCCTGGGAATCGGACGGGCCATCGGAGAGGCTATGGCCATTATGATGGTGGCAGGGAATGTGCCCAATATGCCCTCCCTCTTCACCAGCGTCCGTTTTCTCACCACCGCCATCGCGTCCGAAATGTCCTATGCGGAGGTGGGAAGCCTCCAGAGGAACGCCCTCTTTTCCATTGCTCTGGTTCTGTTCCTGTTTATTATGCTGATCAATATTCTGCTCAACGCCCTGCTCAAGCGGGGCAAGAGCCGGTGAGGAGGCGGCCTGCATGAAACCAGTACAACGGTCCCGAAGCCGGGTCCTCTATGAGAAGGTCCTTTTCGCCCTTCTCCATTTCTGCGCTTTTCTCACCTGCGCCCTGCTGATCCTGCTCATCGGCACCCTCTTTTTCCGGGGGCTGCCCCATATCACTTTGGAGCTTCTCACCAGTCAGCCCAGTGTCTTGAAAAATGTGATCGGGATTCTGCCCAATCTCATTAACACACTGGCCCTGATTCTGGGGACCCTTCTGCTGGTCCTGCCGTTGGGAGTGGGGGCCGCTATCTATCTCACCGAATACGCCCGAAACCATCGGGCGGTGGCGGTGATTGAGTTTGCCACAGAGACCCTGACCGGGATTCCCTCCATTCTCTACGGCCTGGTGGGGATGCTCTTCTTCGTTCAGTTTCTGGGGTGGGAGACCTCCATTCGGGCGGGAATTTTCACTCTGGTCATCATGATTCTGCCCACCATTGTCCGCACCACCCAGGAATCCCTGAAAACAGTGCCTCAGTCCTATCGGGAGGCCGCCCTGGGCCTGGGGTGCGGAAAATGGCGGATGATTCGGACGGTGGTCCTCCCCTCCTCGGTGGATGGGATTGTCACCGGCTGCATTCTCTCCATCGGCCGCATCGTGGGGGAATCCGCCGCCCTCCTGTTCACGGCGGGGAGCGCCTCTGTCCTTGTGAGGGACCTGCTGAGCTTCCATGGGATCCATGAGCTGCTCACCACCTCCGGAGGGAGCCTCACGGTGGCCCTTTATATGTACGCCATGGAGCGGGGAAAGATCGATGTGGGCTTTGCCATTGCCGCCATTTTGATGCTCCTCACTCTGGGCATCAATCTGGCCGCCAAATGGCTGGGCAGAACGCTGAAAACCAACAAATAAGGAGAAACAACTGTGAATCAGACCGTTCTTACCGCCAAAGATCTGAATTTGTGGTATGGGCAGACCCAGGCCCTCCACCATGTGAACATGGAGATTCCGGAGCGGCGGGTCACCGCCCTCATTGGTCCGTCGGGCTGTGGGAAATCCACTTTCCTCAAGACCCTGGACCGGATGAACGACCTGGTGCCCGGCATTCGGATCACCGGGACGGTGTCCTATCGGGGTCAGGACATCTATGCCCCGGAGGTGGATGTGACCTGGCTGCGGAAGGAGATTGGAATGGTTTTCCAAAAACCCAATCCCTTCCCCATGTCCATCTATGACAATGTTGCCTATGGACCTCGGACGCACGGCATCCGGGGCCGGGCGGCGCTGGACGAAATTGTGGAGCGCTCTCTCCGGGACGCGGCCATCTGGGATGAGGTCAAGGATCGGCTCAAAAAATCCGCCCTCGGCCTCTCCGGGGGACAGCAGCAGAGGCTCTGTATCGCCAGAGCCCTGGCGGTGGAGCCTGATGTCCTTCTCATGGACGAATCCACCAGCGCGCTGGACCCTATCTCCACCTCCAAAATCGAGGATCTGATTGCGGAATTGAAAAATAAGTATACAATTGTGATGGTAACACACAATATGCAGCAGGCCACCCGTGTGTCGGATCACACCGCCTTTTTCCTTTTGGGGGAGCTGATCGAGTTTGGAGCGACCGATCAGATTTTCTCCGTTCCGGGGGATCAGAGGACGGAGGACTATATTACAGGGAGGTTTGGATGATGCGGAAAAGCTTTGATGCCGAGCTCCTGGAGCTGGGAGAGGCCATGACCGCCATGGCGGACACGGTTCGGGGGGCCATCGAAGAGGTGACCCGCTCCCTCAACGAGGGGGATGAGGCTGCGGCCCATGCGGTTCTGACTGCCACCAACGGGGTGGACCAGATGGAGCGGAACATCGAGAGCAGCTGCCTCTCCCTTCTGATGCGGCAGCAGCCGGTGGCGAGAGATCTGCGGACCATTTCCACCGCCCTGAAAATGGTTACCGACCTTCAGAGAATCGGAGATCAGGCCACCAACATTGCAGAGCTATCCCTTTTGCTGGCCAAGCAGGGGAGGGCCAAGGTGCCGGAACACATTGGGACCATGAGCCAGAAGGCCGGGATCATGGTGGGGCAGGCTATCGCCGCCTATACAGATCGGAATCTGGAGCTGGCCCGTGCGGTTATCAATCTGGACGATGAGGTGGACGGGCTCTTTGCCCAGGTGAAGGCGGAGCTGATCGATCGGATTTTGGAGAATCGGAAAAACGCTGATGCGGCCATTGATCTCATTATCATCGCCAAGTATTTGGAGCGGGTAGCCGACCACGCGGTCAATATCGCCCAGTGGGCGGTCTTCTGTGTGACCGGTCAGCTGTAACAGATTCACATACGAAGGAGGAACTTCCATGCAGTCCATCGTCTTGGTGGAGGACGACGATTCCATCCGTGCCATGCTGGAATACTACCTCAAATCCGTGGGATATGAGGTGAGGGCTTACGAATCCGGGGAGCGGTTGTTTGCCCAGGAGAGGGAGTGCGCCTCTCTTTACATATTGGATATCATGCTCCCCGGCATGGACGGACTGGAGGTCCTGAGCCGTCTGAGACAAGGGCCGGAGACCGAAAGCTGCCCCGTCATCATGCTCACTGCCCGGAGCACGGAGCTGGATAAGGTGGCCGGTCTGGAGAGCGGGGCGGACGACTATATGGTGAAGCCCTTTGGGATCATGGAGCTGGGGGCCCGTGTGAAGGCCCTGCTCCGCCGGACCGCTCCCAAAGAGAAACGGCTGACGCTGGACGGGCTGGAGATGGATGTGGGGGCCAGGGTGCTGCGGGAGAGGGGCAGGACGGTGGAGCTGACCTACAAGGAATTTGAGCTGCTCCGTCTGCTGCTCAGCCGAAAGGGCTCCGTCCTCACACGGGACGAGATCCTTCAAAGTGTCTGGGGCTATGACTTCACTGGGGAGACCCGGACGGTGGATATGCACATCAAGACCCTGCGGCAGAAGCTCTCTGGGGACTACATTCAGACCGTCCGGGGAGTGGGCTACAAAATCCCATAACAAGGGGAGGAAGAACCAGTGGGAAAACAATTATCCAGGGCCGTCCTTCTAATCACCGCCTTTGCCCTGCTGGTGAGCGGGATGTTGTCCGTTCTTTTTTTTCGCCAGCGGGAGATCACCGCTGCCAGGGAGAGTCTGACGGAGACCTTGGCCATTCTGGACGCCCAGCGCCAGATCACCGACGCGGAGGAGCTGGCCCGTCAATTTTCCATCGCGACCTCGGGGCGCCGACTCACTCTAATCGCCCCGGACGGCTCTATTTTGGCGGACACCGCCGTGGAGGTGGAGGAAAACCACGCCGACCGCCCGGAGGTTCAGGAGGCCATGAGGACGGGGGCGGGGGAAGCCACCCGCCGCTCTGAGACCACACAAGTAACCTATCTCTATGAGGCCAGACGCTTTACCGATGGGGTGATCGGGCGGGCCGCCATGCCCATCTCCTCGGTCAACAGCCTGATTTTGCAGGCGGTCATTGTCCTTGCAATCACTGGAGGGATCGTCCTTCTGGTGACCCGTGTGCTGGCCAGACGCTGGGCAAAGGACACAGTGGCCCCCATTGAGGCGAGACAGGAGAAGCTGGAGCATGTGCGCAGTGAGTTTGCGGCCAATGTCTCCCACGAATTGAAGACCCCCCTCACCAGCATCAAGGGATTTACGGAGATGCTCTCCTCCGGCATGGTGACCGACCCTGCCGATCAGCAGCGCTTTTTCACCATGCTGGGGGTGGAGGTGGACCGGCTCATGGAGATGATTGGGGATCTGCTCAAGCTCTCCGAGCTGGAGAATGTGGTTCTGCCAAAGCCGGATGACCGGGCGGAGCTTCTCTCCCTCTGCGGCCATGTGAAGGAGGCGCTTCTGCCTATCTCCCAAGAACGGGGGGTTTCCCTCACGGTGACGGGAGAGGAGGTCCAGGCCGCCATTCCGCCTGCCCGTTTCCGAGAGGTGGCGGTAAATCTCATGGAAAACGGCCTGAAGTACACCGAACCGGGGGGAGCGGTGACGGTGACGGTTCGGGGAGAGGGGGATCAGGCGGTCCTGTTGGTGGAGGACAATGGGATCGGGATCCCGGAGGAGGCCAGGGACCGGGTCTTTGAACGATTTTACCGGGTGGACAAGGGACGGACCCGCTCCGCCGGAGGGAGCGGTCTGGGGCTTGCCATTGTAAAGCATATCGTCCTTCTGTACGGCGGAACCGTTCAGATGGAGAGTGAGGTGGGAAAGGGGACCGCTTTTCAGG
>JAHHSE010000011.1 GCA_020025395.1 Oscillospiraceae bacterium | reverse complement strand
GGCTGGGGCGGAGCCTCTGTCCGCTCCCCTGCCCCAAGGTCCGATTCCCGCCGGAGGAGGGGCGGAGGAAACGACTCTTCTTTCCCCGGCACGGGAGCGGACAGAGGCTCCGCCCCAGCCAGCGGTTCCGCCGAGGCAGTCCCGGCCTCAAATGGAGCCGCCCCTTCCCCGAAGGGAGGAGAGGCCCGACGACCCTCCTGTTGAGGAGGAGCCGCTGGAAACGCCCTGGCGGATCGCCGGGGAGGTATTTCGGACCTATATTCTCGTGGAGCAGGGAGACAAGGTCCTGCTGATCGACAAGCACGCCGCCCACGAGAGGATGAACTTTGACCGGCTTAAGGAGGAGAGCTATGATCCCATGAGTCAGCAGCTCCTCACCCCTCTGATTTTGGACCTTCCCCTGGAGGAAAAGGCCGCCCTTTTGAGCCAGCTGCCCCTATTGGAGCGGTATGGATTTGAGGTGGAGGACTTTGGGGGAACCACAGTGACGGTGCGCCGAATCCCCTTTGACCTTCCCCAGGAGAAGGTGGAGGAAACCCTCTCCCGGCTGGGGCTTCGACTTCTCACCACCGGCTCTGCCGATCCGACTGCCGCAAGGGACGAGCTTCTTCACACCATGGCCTGCAAGGCCGCCATCAAAGGGGGCTGGAAGAGCGGAGAGGAGGAATTGGAGGCGGTGGCCCGCGCGGTGATGAGAGGGGAAGTGCGATACTGCCCCCATGGGCGCCCGGTGGCCATTGCGCTCACCAGAGGGCAGCTGGAAAAGCAGTTTAAGCGGGCTTAAGCCCCAGATGGAGGAAACCGAAAGGAGAGCGGGCCCATGCCGCCAAAAGTTGTTGTCATCTGCGGTCCCACCGCATCGGGAAAGACCGCCCTGGGGGTGGAGCTTGCCCGTGTGCTGGGCGGGGAGGTGGTCTCTGCCGACTCCATGCAGATCTATCGGGGGATGGATATTGGAACCGCCAAGCCCACCCGGGAGGAGAGGGGGGGAATCCCCCACCATATGCTGGATGTGGCCGACCCCCGGGAGGATTTCTCCGTGGCCCGGTATGTGGAGCAGGCCCAGGCCTGTGTGGAGGACATTCGAAACCGGGGAAAGGTCCCTCTGATTGTGGGGGGGACCGGGCTTTATATCGACTCCCTCCTCTCCGGGCGCTCCTTTGCCGCCTTCTCCGGGGAAATTCGGAGCCGCCTTCAGCAGCGGGCGGCGAAGGAGGGGATTCTCCCCCTCTTTGAAGAACTGAAGACCATCGACCCCCAGCGGGCCGGACGGCTTTCCCCGGGAGATGAAAAGCGGATCCTGCGGGGGCTGGAGGTCTATTATGAGACAGGCAAGACGCTGACCCGGCACGATGAGGAGAGCCGTGCCCTCCCCCCCAGATATGAGGGGATCACCATTGTGCTGAATTATGCCAACCGGGCGGATCTGTGGAAGCGGATCGGCCGCCGGGTGGACGAGATGGCGGAACAGGGCTTGGCGGAGGAGGTTCGGACCCTGTTGGATCAGGGGGTTTCCCCCTCTGCCACCGCCATGCAGGCCATTGGCTACAAGGAGCTGACCGCCGCCCTTCGGGGGGAGGCGTCTATGCAGGACGCACTGGAGCTGGTAAAGCTCCGCACCCGCCAATATGCAAAGCGCCAGGTCACCTGGTTCCGTCGGCGGAAGGACAGCTTCTGGTACGAATGGGATTCGTTCCCAAATCTTTCCCGTTGTCTGCAATCTTCGACGGAATTTATCCATGCACATGGGATAGGATAGAGGCATAGAGGAGAGGACAAGCCTTTCCTCAAAAAGAGAAAGGATGTGCCTTCAATGCCTATGAATGACCTGCAGGAGAAAATCCTAAGCACAGCCCGCCGGGATCGGCTCAATGTCACCGTTTTCCTCATGAACGGGTACCAGATTCGGGGAGAGATCATCGGACATGATTCCTTCCTGGTCTGCCTCAATGTGGGAGGCAGACAGAATGTGATTTATAAACACGCGATTTCCACCATCATTCCGGAAAAGCCCATCAGCCTGACCGGATGATGCGTGTGGTCCGGAAAGGATTGTAAACCATGAAGCAGGGCGCCCTCCTCAATCGAATCCTCATGCTGATTCTCTTTCTGGCTCTGGCAATTTATATGGGGGTCTACGCCTATCGGAGTCTGACCGACCCTTTTGTTTCCGCCATCTGCTTCACCCATACGGTGGATGATTCCATGGAGGCCACCGGCTATGTGGTCCGGGAGGAGATGGTCCTGCCCATTCAGGATGGGATTGTGGACATTTTACCGGAGGAGGGGGAAAAGATCGCGGCGGGGGGTCCCGTGGCCGTGGTCTACCGGGATGAGGCCGCCCTGGAACGGAAAAAGGAGATTCGCCGGCTTCAGCAGGAGCTGGCCCAGCTGGAATACTCCCTTCGCCGGGATATGGACAGCAAGGATGCGGCTCAACTGGATCAGAGTATTTTTGACAGCCTGGTGGAGTTGAGGGTGGGGGTTTCCTCCGGGAACTACTCCAGACTGGAAGAGGAATCCATGGAGCTTAAAAACCTGATTTTTCGGCGTAACTATACATACAGCAATGACACGGGGAGTCTGGAGGACATCCGCAGACTGGCCCAGGAGACGAAAAGCCGGCTGGAGGGATTAAAAAACGCGGCAGGGCAGGATACCGCACAGGTCCGTGTAAACCGCCCGGGAATTTATTCCGGCCAGGTGGACGGCTTTGAAGGGGTCCTTACCCCGGAGGCTTTGTTTCAAATGAGTCCCGCTCAGCTGCTGGGCGTCAAGGCACAGCCCGTTCATGGAGGGGAGGGGCAGACGGGGAAGCTGATTACCCATTCCAGGTGGTATTTTGGAACCGTTCTCACCGAGACCCAGGCCAGACGGCTGATCGAGGGGAAACAGATTACAGTCCGGTTTTCCAGGGACTATACCGGGGATATCTCTATGCTGGTGGAGCGTATCGGGGCGCCGGAAAACGGGAGGGTGATGGTGATTCTTTCCTCCACCCGCTTTCTTTCCGAGATCACCCTGCTGCGAAAGCAGAGGGTGGACCTGATCTTCGACAGTCAAACCGGGATCCGGGTCCCGAAAACCGCCCTGCGGGTGGAAGAGAAAAGGCTGACCGATCCGGAGACCGGGGAGGAGCGTGTGACGCAGGAGGCGGGTGTCTATGCGGTGGTGGGGGTCCGGGCGGAATGGAAGCCGGTCTCCGTGCTGGCGGAAGGTGAAGAGTTCCTTTTGGTCTCTCCCGCCCCCTTTCAAAATACCCAGAATCTTCAGGAGACCAAAAAGGCCCTGCGCCCGGGAGATGAGATCATTGTGACCGCCGAGGGGATCTATGATGGGAAGGTTATAAAATAACGCTTCCAATACAGAAAGAAAAGGGATGTTTACCATGTCTGTGGAACAAAATGTCAAAGAAGTGAAGGCCAAAATAGAAGCCGCCGCCAGAGAGGCAGGCCGGAATCCCTCCGAGATCACCCTGGTCGCCGCCACCAAGGTTCAGACCTCCGAGACCATTCGGGAGGCCATTGCCGCGGGGATTACCGTTTGCGGAGAAAACCGGGTTCAGGAGCTGACCGCCCATTTGGAGGACAATGCCTATGAGGGAGCGGAGCTTCACTTCATCGGCCATCTCCAGACCAATAAGGTCAAATATATCGTGGGGCGGGTGGATTTGATCCAGTCCGTGGATTCCTCCCGTCTGCTGGAGGCCATCGCCGGTCAGGCGGCCAGGATCGGCAGGGTTCAGGACATCCTGCTGGAGGTAAATATCGGTGGGGAGGAGAGCAAGGGGGGCTGTCCCCTGCATCAGGTGATGGACCTCGCCAGACTGGCCTGTCAGGAAAAACAGATTCGTCTGCGGGGACTGATGTGCATTCCTCCGGCGGTGGAAAATCCTGCGGATGCCAGGCCTTATTTTGAGAAAATGAGACAACTTTTTGTTGACATAAAAAGAGAATTGGAGGATAATGAGAACAGAATCACATACCTATCCATGGGTATGAGCGGAGATTTTGAGGAGGCAGTCCGCTGCGGGGCCACCCATGTGCGGG
Source organism: Oscillospiraceae bacterium (assembly GCA_020025395.1). Classification (GTDB taxonomy): domain Bacteria; phylum Bacillota; class Clostridia; order Oscillospirales; family Oscillospiraceae; genus JAHHSE01. The sequence continues at coordinate 17,175 of JAHHSE010000011.1, read as the reverse complement.
TGGGAACCGCCCTGTTTGGGAAGCGTCCTCCTATTGGCTTGCATAAATAAGGGGGATCATTATGGGATTAATGGAAGAGTTAAAACGACTTGCCCGTCCTTATGAGGATGATGAGGAGGAGTTTGAGGATTATGAGCCGGTTTCCAGGGGAGGGGAGCGTGCCGAGCGCCGCTCCGCGGCAAAGGAGCAGACCACCAGTGTGTATGAGCCTCCGGAGATGCCCCGCCGAAGCAATAAGGTGGTTAATATTCACACCACAACCCAGCTTCAGGTGGTATTGGTAAAGCCGGAGAAGTTTGAGACGGCCAGCGAGATTGCCGACCATCTGCGGGAAAAGCGCACAGTGGTCTTAAATCTGGAATCCACCAATAAGGAAGTGGCCCGGCGTCTTCTGGATTTCCTCTCCGGGGTGGCCTACGCCAACGAGGGGAAAATCAAGAAGGTGGCCATCTCCACCTACATCATCACCCCCTTTAACGTAGATATCCTGGGGGATCTGATTGATGAGCTGGAGAACAATGGTCTATACTTCTGAGAGGGGTAATGGGAGGTTTCCTCCGAATGCCCAAATGTTCATGTATAGAGAAATGGAGGAACCGCAATGCTGACACCTCAGGAGGTTTCTGAGCACGCATTTGCCAAAGCAAGCTTTGGCGGCTATAATATGGGGATGGTGGACGAGTTTTTGGACACCCTGACCGAGGATTATACCGCTCTTTATAAGGAAAATACCGCACTCAAGGCAAAGATGAAGGTGTTGGTGGACAAGGTGGAGGAGTACCGCTCCACCGAGGAGGCCATGCGGAAGACTCTGCTCACCGCCCAGACCATGGCGGATGAGATGATTAAGGAGGCCAAGCGGAAGCAGGCCGCCATGATTTCAGAGGCCGAAAATCAGGCTGCCGCCCGGCTGGAGGTCCTGCGGCAGGAGATTGCCGGGGAGGAGGCCCGTTTGGCCGGGGCGAAGAACTCCACCACCAGTTATTTGAGCAAGGTGCAGGAAATGCACCGTCGGGAACTGGAATATCTGGCCAGTCTGGAAAGCGCCGCTGTGACGATTCCTGAGCCTCCGGCGGCAGATCCTGTGATCTCCGCTGTGGCAGAGATTGAGGCCAATATGAATCGGATGATGGAGGAAGCGGAGGAGGAGACCGAGGAGGAACTTGAGGCCGACTCCGGGCAGGACGAAGCCGACGAGGAGGATACTCTGTCCTTTGTCCCCGCCGGGGCGGACCCTCAGCCCACCCGCCGAATCGATTTAGACAACCTCCAGTTTGGCAAGGATTTTGATTTGTGATACAGCTTCTCTCAAGGGAAGGAAACACAGGGTTTTCTCACGGGACGGTACCATCCAAACGGTATCGTCCCGTTTCTGTTTTCCTCCGAAGGCAAGAGCCGCCCTGATACAGGGGTTTCCTGCGTCAGGGCGGCTTGCTTTCTCAGGGGGATAAGGCAGGGAGGGAACCTGTTCGGCCTTACTTTTGTCTCTGCTTCTGATCCTGACCGCGGTTCTTCTCACCGTTCTGTTCCTGGGGCCCATTGGGATTGCGGTTTTTCTTCTGATCCTGCATCATGGCTCACCTCACTTCCGACCATAGTATGCGCCATCTTTTTTCCCCTATACCTGTAAAGGGTGTTCCGTTTTTCTTCCCGCGGAAAAAGCGGTCTTCGTTCTGGTTTTTGATGGGGAAAGAGGGGGAATATCAGGATGGATAGCAGAAAATTAAGGGGACCGGGTCCTTTATGGACCCGGTCCCCGCTCCTGATTCCGTTTTTCCAAGGCCCTTACCAGGGATAGGGCACGAAGGGCCAGATCTGGTAGCCGCTGGGGGGCTGGTTCTGGGGCAGATCCTGCTGTGCCTTCTGCTCCTCTTCCTGGCGCTGCTCCAAATACTTCTCCTGGGCCTGCACACTCTCACCGCTCTTCTCATCCAGGGTCACCTCCACCGGGAAGGTCTCTCCATTTCGATAGATGGTAAAGGTGATGGTGTCCCCGGCCCGATACTTCTCCAGGGCAGAAATCAGATCGTTCCCGGAGGAAAGTGCGCTCTCCCCCACCCTGGTCACAATGTCCCCCTCTTGAATTCCCGCCTTATGGGCGGCAAAGCCGGGGGTGACGCTCATAATGCCGGCTCCGGCAGGAACGCCGTATCTTTGAGCTGCAGGGTCCACATTCCCCACCTGGATTCCCAGGAAGGGCTTTCCGGTGACATAGCCATGCTCCATAATGTCAGTCACCATGTTCCGCACATCGTTGATGGGGATGGCAAAGCCAATTCCCTCGATGGACGCATCCGAGGAGCCGTTGTTGGAGTATTTGGCGTTGGTAATGCCGATGCACTCCCCATAGATGTTGAAGATGGGGCCTCCGGAGTTTCCGGAGTTGATGGCGGCATCGGTCTGCATCACATTGATGACCATCCCGCCGCCCATGTCAATCTCCCGGTCCAGGGCCGAGACATAGCCGGCCGTCAGGGTGAAGGTCAGCTCTCCCAGCGGATTGCCTATGGCCACCACCTGCTCCCCCACCCGAAGGCGGTCGGAATCTCCCACCACCACGGGGGTCAGACCGGAGGCGTTGATCTTCAATACGGCAATGTCATTGGCCTCTTCTCCTCCCACCACCACGGCGTCATAGCTGGTGCCGTCGGAAAAGCTGACCTTCAAATCCTCCACCCCGTCAATCACATGATAGTTGGTGAGGATGTAGCCGTTCTCCGTAATCACAAAACCGGAGCCTGCCACCGGGTTACTCACTGTCTGTCCCCAGTAGTTGGTTTTTACATCGCCGTTCACCCCCACCACAGAGGGCAGGTTGGCCTCATAGACCTGATCCACCGTCATGGCGGTCCTGCCGTCCACCTTCGCCACCTTCACCGGGGTGTAAACCCGTCCGCTTTCATAGATGGTGGCCTCTCTCGGGCCGAAGCCGCCGTTTGCCAGGGCAACGCCCGCCCCGCCGACCAGACCGCCTCCCAGGGCGCAGATCAGACAGAGGGCCGCCAGCTTCTTCCCTGTTTTTTTCCGGGAAGGCGCACGCTGAGGAGGATAGCTGGGGAGGATCTCCCATTCATTCCGGGAGAAGGACGAATCATTGGGATACATGGTATTCTCTCCTTCGTTTTCTGTATGTTATTTCGGTAAACTAAGAATAGAAAAAAATTATGTACAAATAATGAATATTCTTTGCACGATTTATAAATTCATTGATTTTGAAAAATCCCCTTGAAAAAAGGCTCACCGATCCAAAAATGAAGACCCTTTTTGGGCGGTGAGCCTTTTCTTATCGATTGCGGAGAACCGCCCGAAGATCGGCCACGGCCATCCTCACATCAGCCACCGGTCCGTCAAAAACCCCGGCCCGGCACACATTGATAATCACCAGAACAACCACAGGGCCAAAGATCATGCCCCACACCCCTGCCACCTTCATACCCACATAGATGCTGACCAGGGAGAGGATGGGAGAGAGGCCTGTCTGATTGCCCACCACTTTAGGCTCCGCCACCCGACGGAAGAGAAGGATGACCCCCCAAATGGCCATCAGCTCCACCGCGGTACGCAGATCCTGGGTGAAGAAACTCACCACCGCCCAGGGCACCATCACGGTCCCCGCCCCGATGATGGGGATAAAATCCATCACCGCCAGCAGGAGGGCCAGCAGGAGGGCGTAGCTCTGTCCAATGAGGAAAAATCCCACCAGAAGGATAAAAAAGACCCCGACAGAGAGAATAAGCTCGGCCTTGACATAGCCCCCCAGAGCTGTGGCGGCGGTATGCTTAATAAAGCGGAGCAGGCCCAGGGTATCTGCCGACATCCGCTCAATGACCAGATAGCGGAGATGGGGATAATCCGCCATAATAAAATAGCTCCCCATGATAAAGACCACGGTGGCAACCCCAAAGGAGGGGAGCTTGATGGCCGCCGTCCCCGCCCAGGATGCCGTGGCGGAGACCAGGGCGGGAATCACATCCTGCGCCCAGGTGATCAGACTGGTGATCAGCCGATCCGCCAGCGTCCCCACCTCTTGGGGCAGATAGGAGAACCAGCTCTGCCCCAGCGTCCCGATTCGCTCCAGAGCCAAAAGGAAGCTGCTCCAGATGGACTGCCAGTCATTCACCAGATTTCGGATCTCCACAAAAATCTGATAGTTCACCATAAATAAGGCCGCTCCCGCCAGGGCGAACAGCAGAAAGAGGATCAGCATGGAGAGCAGACTCCGGGAGCCTCCCAGCTTCTTTTGCAGGAAATGGACCGCCGGATTGAGCAGCCATGCCATCATCATCGCCAGTACAAAAGGAAAAAAGAGGCTGATGAGGGGCTTTCCCAGCACCACCAGAAACACCAGCACCACCAGAGTGAGAATCAGCCGTATCCCCATGCGAAACCAAAGTTTTCCACGGTCCTGCCAGGAAAGTTCATGTTTATCCACAACGCCCCTCCTACTCATCTCTTATTTTCTATTATATCCGGATTTCCCCTTCTGTTTTCCACAGAATATGAATTCCATGTGGAAAACTTTTTATTCTGACCCCGTCTCCCCGTGGACAATCCGCAGGGCCTGATACCGGTTTTCGATCTGGGCCACCGTGGGATTGCCCCCATATTCCCCGTCCAGGGTCCAGGGGAGGGGAACGGCGCTGGTTACAGTGAGCTTTGAGGTGCGAAATCCAATCACTGCCCCATTGCTCACCTCCGGGTCCTGCCGGGTCAGCCCCATCACAATCCCCTGCAAATCCTGGGGCCTGGTGGGATTCTTCACCAAAATCACCTCAAAAAGACCGTCGTCCAGCTTCACCCGGTCCCTGGGCAGGCCCTGAAATCCTCCTACGGAAACGGTGTTGCTCACCATGCCGTAGAGAAAGTCTCCCTCGATTTTCCCTCCGTCATACTCTGCCCGGATGGTATAGGGCTTGAGAGAGCCAAGCCTGGTCGCCCCCTCAATCAGGTAGGCCAGGTGGCCAAAGACATTTTTAAAGGTTTGGGGGGTGCCGTAGGCCACATCGGTAAAGGCCCCAAAGGCCGCCACATATACAAAGGTGCGCCCGTTAAAGTCCCCGATATCACAGGCCTTGGGCACACCGGCAGCCGCTGTGGCGGCGGCTTTTTCCATCCCCTTGGGAAGACCCAGATTTCGGGAGAAGTCATTGGTGGTCCCGGCGGGAATGTATCCCAATACAGGGGGGTCTTTCAGGGCAGCCAGACCGGACACCGTCTCATTCAGGGTCCCGTCCCCTCCGCAGCAGACCACCCGGTCAAAGTCCTTCCCCAGATCTGAGGCCGCACGGGTGGCATCCCCCGGTCCGCGGGTAGGCCAGACCGTGATGAGCCAGCCCTCCTTTCCCAGGGCATCCAGAATACCGCTGAGATGGGTGCGGATCTGTCCCTTCCCGGCATGGAGGTTATAAATAAACAGCAGTCGTTTCAAGGAGAACACTCCCTCCCTTTGGCTTGTGCCATCATTGTACTACTTGGCCCCTCCCTTGACAAGAGCGGAGTGAAGGTTCTTACAGGATGGGCCTGCCCAGCCTGAGATCCTGCCGCCACTGGGGCGGCGGGCCGTCCTCTCCCCAGTATTCATCCAGAGAGGCGATTTTATCGCCCTCTATCCGGATCAGTGAGGTCACATGAAGAGAATCCGGCTCCTCACGGGAGAACACACGAACCACCGTCACAATGAGATCCCCCATCTCTTCCACCCGCTGAATCTCCCCATCCCAGTTCCCCGGATAGGCGCAGTTGGCCCGGATAAACTCCTCCGCCGAAAAGCACTCATTGGTATTGTGCCATTTGACAAGGGCATCTGGGGCAAAAAAGGGCTTCATCCCCTCTTCATCCTGTGTCAGCACAGCCTTCCAATAGGCTTCTAAATCCATGTTTGTTCTCCTTTCCATTGCTTTGAGTGGGTGAGCGCACATCCCTGTATCAAAAAACATCGGTCCCAAAGCACAGGGCTTGGGGACCGATTTTTTTATTCCTTCTCAAAATAGGTCAGTCCGGTGGCTCCAGGTCCCGCATGAGTCCCCACCACAGAGCCGATATTTCCCACAGAGACCAGGGGAGCGGCCTCCGCCAGGTCGGAGAAATAATCCATGTTCTCCTTCAGGGCCTGAGGTACATTGGTGTGCCCAAAGCCAATGGGCAGGCTGAGGTCGGCGGGGCAGCGGCCCAGCTCCTCCCGAATCCAGGCAAAGCCCGCCTTTCTCCCCCGGACCTTTCCGGCAGACTCCACCCTTCCATCCCGGATGCACACAATGGGGGAGATTCCCAAAAGTCCCCCCACCATGGCGGAGGCCGCTGAGATCCGTCCCCCCATTTTCAGATATTTGAGGGTATCCACCACCGCCACCAGCCGAATCCGCCGGGTCAGCGCAGTGATTTCCCGGGTGAGGGCCTCCAGGCTCAAGCCCCGGTCCCGCAGGATACAGGCCTGCTCCACCAAAAGCCCCAAGGCGAAGGTGACAGTGCGGGAATCCACCACCTGCACCCGGTCACTCTCCAGCATATCCTTGGCGATCATGGCGGATTGACAGGTCCCGGACATCTCTGAGGAGAGAAAAATCCCCAGCACCTCATCCCCCTGATCCAGATGCTTCTGGAAGGCGGCGGTAAAGACCTCCGGGTTGATTTGGGAGGTGGTGGGCAGGGTCTCGGCCTTGGAGAGCTTTTCATAAAATGCCTCCGTGGTCAGGTCGATCCCGTCCCGGTAGACCTCTTCTCCAAAATGAACCAGGAGGGGGAGAACCTCCACCCCCAGTTCCCGGGCCCGTTCCGGACGGAGGTCCGAGGTGCTGTCGGTCACGATTTTAATCATACTGGGTTTCCCCTTTCCGTTCCATTTATTCGTCCTGTGAAATAACATTGTTCTGTTACTTAAAGCCCATTATAAGGCCCGGGGAAAAAATGCGCAAGCACTTTTTTCTTTCTTTCCCATTTTCAGGGGAGGGGGCCGGGGTTTAGAAAAAGCAGCAGATCGGAAGCTTTACTGCTTTTTCGCCCCATGAAATTCCTCTTCTCCATGGATGGGTCAGGGATACTTTGCCGGTATCAAGGGGAGGTATCCGTTTTTAAAAGATCCGGCGGTGTTTTCCCGACGGTAGAAATGCCTGGTCCCCTTCGGAAACAAGGTGATATCCCCCCTCTCCGACCCCATTCATGTCAGCGTCTCCTTTCCGTCAGGACGGAACATTCTTCCTGCCGTATTATATCATATCCTCCGTTTTCAGAGGAAACTGAATAGAATTTTAAACGGTCCCTGTCTGTTGTACAGGAGATTCCGCCGGAAAGAAGGCTCTCTTTGGTGGATTTTGAGCTTGTTCCATGTTTCTTGTCATGATATCATTAACGGTATACCATTTTATTCTGTTTCCAGGGAGGTGCCAATTCTTGGCCGTTTTACAACACGATCTCACACAGGGCGACCCCCGAAAGCATATCCTTCTCTTCGCCCTTCCTCTGGTTCAGGCCATGATTTTTCAGGCCATGTACAACGCGGTAGACCTTTTCTTCGCCGGAAAATATCTGGGCCTGTCGGGGCAGGCCGCCGTCTCGGTCTGCGGACCGGTGATGAATGTCCTGCTTCGGACGGTGAACGGGATGAGCATCGGGGTGAGCATCCTCATCGGCCGGCGGCATGGGATGGGGCGGGAGGAGGACACCCGGCAAAGCGCCAACACCGCCATTACCCTCTATGCCATTGGCTCTGCCGTCCTCTCCGTTTTGGGCATCCTGTGCACCCCACTCATCCTGCGTTTGATTCAGACCCCTCCGCAGGCCTTTGCCGGAGCGTCCGCTTATCTCCGCATCGTATTTGCAGGCTCTGTGTTTACCATGGGCTACAGCCTGATAAACGCTTTGCAGAGAGGCTTCGGGGATTCCAAAAGCAGCCTGTATTTTGTGATCATCTCCACTCTGGTGAATGTGGCTCTGGACTGGTTTTTCCTCACCTTCACCCGGTTGGAGGCGGCGGGGCTGGCCCTGGCCACCGTAGCGGCGCAGGCGGTTTCCTTCCTGATGGGAATTGCCTATTTTCGCAAAAACCGCCATGTGGTGGATTTTCGGCTCTCCTCCTTTACCCTTCACAAGGAGGATGTAAGGGACCTCCTCTCTCTGGGACTTCCCACCGCCTTACAGCAGCTTCTTCTCACCGCCGCCCAGCTCACCCTCTCCGGCATTGCCAATTCCTTCGGACTGACCGCCTCCACCGCCTATGGGATCGGTCTTCGCATTGACGCCTTTGCCGCCCTCCCCGCTACCGCGGTAGGGGACGCGGTCTCCGCCTTCGCCTCCCAGAATTTCGGGGTGGGAAACGAGGCCCGTGCCGTGGAGGGCCGAAAGGCGGGGAACCGTCTGGCCGTCTCCATGGGACTGGTCATCGCCGTTCTGGTTCTTCTTCTCGCCCCCCGGCTTGCGGGGATCTTTAACAGGGATCCCGAGGTCCTGGCCCTGTCCACCACCTATCTCCGGTGGGTGACCGCCCTCTATCCCCTCATGGCGGCGGTACAATCCCCCACAGGCTTTGTCCGGGGGGCGGGCAATACGCTCTTTCCTGTCCTGCAAACCGTCCTGGTCCAGTATGTCATCCGCCTGCCTCTGGCCTTCTTTTTCTCCTACACCCTGAATCTTCAGCTCATCGGTGTGGCGCTGGCCTGGGTGGCCGCCCCCTCTGTGTCCATCTTCATCTACGGCGGCTATATTCACTCCGGGCACTGGCGGAAGTCCTGCAGGCGGCTGGACGGGGGCGATCCCCAAAAATAAGGGTTCTTTCCCACACGCTCCCCGCATATCCTTCTCTATCTGACGGATACCAAGGAGGAGACGACAATGAAAAAAAGGGGACAAGGAGGATTTATCCGCAGTCTGCGCCGGGGGACCGCTCTCTTCCTGGCCACAATGGCTCTATGGGTTTTGAGCCTCACCACAGATTTTTCCGGCGCGGGAGAGACCATTCGGATTCTGGGGGACAGCCCGGCCTTTGTGGCTGCCGCCCTGTCGGCGGAACTGACCCAGCTCCCCCCGGAGAAAGACACCTTATTGAACCGCTGGGGCTGGCTGGCGGTGCGCCAGTCCCCCTGGCTGACCGCCGGACGGGAGCAGCTGGAAAAGGCCCTTGCCGCCCCGGCGCCCAGCCCCATGCCTGAGCCGGATGACCCCCAGGACTTGACCCGGCTGCCCCAGGTCACCACCGCCCCGGACGATATTCTCCCCAAAACCTGGAAGCATGAGGACAGCTTTTTGTCCGCCCAGTCCCTCTCGGTGAACAATACCACCAGTCAGGCGGTGGATGTGGCCTCTCTGGCGGCGGACCCCGTGGATATCACCTTTCCGGCGGAGGGACCCCAGATCCTCATCATGCACACCCATGGCACCGAGGCCTATACCATGGATGGCTCGGATGTCTACACCCCCAGCGATACCTCCCGAACGGTGGACAGCCGATACAATATGATTCGGGTGGGGGATGAAATGGCCGGGATTTTGACCGAAATGGGCTTTTCCGTCCTCCATGACACCGCGCTCTATGATTATCCCGCATACAGCGGCTCCTATGACCGCTCCAAGGCCGGGATCGAGAAATATCTGGAGCAGTACCCCTCCATCCGGGTGGTGCTGGATGTCCACCGGGACGCCCTGGTGGGTGCAGGCGGGGAGGTCTACAAGACCATGACCACCGGACAGGCGCAGGAGACCGCCCAGGTCATGCTGGTGGTGGGGAGCAACGATTCCGGCCTGGAGCATCCCGCCTGGCAGAAAAACCTCACTCTGGCCCTGAAGATTCAGGGCAGGCTGATGGAGATTTCCCCTACGCTGGCCCGGCCCATTACCATCCGCACCAGCCGCTTCAATCAGCATCTCACCACCGGCTCTCTGCTGGTGGAGGTTGGCTCTCATGGAAACACCCTGGAGGAGGCCCTTGCGGCCGCCCGTCTCTTTGCCCGGGCCGCGGGGGAGGAATTCTCCCGCTTTCTCCCCCCGTCCTGACTCCGCTGAAAAAGGCGGCATCCGGAAGCTTCCGGATGCCGCCTTCGGTCTGTCAAGAAAGTCCGTGACTGTTCCCACCGCCCAAAAACCGCCGATTTACTGCTTTTTCTTCAGCCTGGTTTTGGTGCCGTCAGGCTGCATCAGATAAGTGTTGTCCAGATGGGCCACCAGATTGGCCTTGACAGAATCGATATACTCCCGGCGGAGGGCGGCCCGCTCCGCCACCTCCTCTTCCGTCAGGCTGCGCAGTCGGGAAAGCTCGCTCAGTTCATTGATGCGGTCGATTTTCTTCTGTTCCATCACACATACCTCTCTAACAGGATCATAATCCTGCCTTTTTTGGATCGTCCGGCAGCCTCTTTGACGGTCAATTTTCCCATCCCCTTGCAGGCGATCACATCTCCCTGGGTCACAGTTCGATCCGGCTTTATGACCTCTCGGTGATTGACCGTAACCCGCCCGCTCTCGATCAGGGCCGCCATCTTTCCCCGTCCGACGGAAAACCCGGAGGAGGCCACGGCATCCAGCCGGAGGGTGGCCACCGTATCCCGAATCGTCTTGACCTCCGGCGGACGAACCTCCAGCTCTTCCAAGCCAATGGCCCGGCTTTTCACCCCATAGCGCCCCACCTGGGAGAGCTGGCTTAGCACAATGGGTCTGGTCTCCTCCAAAAGAAGGAGGTCACAGTGGTCCTCCCCCACCAGAAGGTCCCCAATCTTCTCCCTGGTCAGACCCAGCCCCAGCACGGAGCCCAGAAAATCCCGATGGGTGAGGGAGGCCCCCTCCCGAAAGGAAATCCGCAGGGCGGACACCGGTCCCTCCTCAAAGAGGGCCTCGGTCTCCATCCAGTCCGGGGCAAAGCCGCAGACCGTCCGCTCCGCGCCCTCGAAGCCTCCGAAAAAGGCGTGTCGGGGCTGCCCGCAGGCTCGGAGCAGCCCCTCCGCCGCCGCACGCTCGGCCGGGGAGAGAAAGTGGGTATAGGCGGGGATAGACCGATTTTCCGCCAGCTCCAGCTTATCCAGCACACGGGCCAGAAGCAGCCGCTCCTCCTCCCCGGAGGCACAGCGTCTCAGCAGCTCCCCCTTGGTCATGGTCCGCTCACCGCTTTCTGAGTCTCATAGAGACGGGCATATTCCCCCCGGGCCGCCAGCAGACTCTCATGGGTCCCCTCCTCGGCGATCTGATTGTCGTTTATGACAATGATCCGATGGGCGGATCGGATGGTGGACAGGCGGTGGGCGATAATCAGGGTAGTCCGCCCCTCCGCCAGGGCGTCAAAGGCGCTTTGAATTTTGGCCTCCGTCACCGAATCCAGGGCGGAGGTGGCCTCATCCAAAATCAAAATGGGCGGATTTTTCAGGAAGATCCGGGCGATGGACACCCGCTGTTTCTGACCCCCGGAGAGGCGGGTCCCCCGCTCTCCCACCTGGGTCTGGAACCCGTCGGGCATATTCAGAATGTCCTCATAGATCTCCGCCTTCCTGGCGGCCTCCACCACCTCCGCCTCGGTGGCGTCCGGCCTTCCATAGCGGATGTTGTCAAAAATAGTGCCCGCAAAGAGGAAGACATCCTGCTGAACAATGCCGATCTGTTCTCTCAGGGACTGCTGCTGCAAGGTCTTTACATCCAGACCATCCACCAGAACCCGCCCCTCTGTGGCATCGTAGAATCGGGGAATAAGCTGACATAATGTGGATTTTCCTCCTCCGGAGGGCCCTACCACCGCCAGGGTCTCCCCAGGTGCAATGCGGAGGGAGATGTGGGAGAGGACATCCTCCCCCTCCTTTTTGTAGCGGAAGGTCACATCCTCCATGCAAATCTCCCCCCGCACCGGCTGGGGGAGGGGCTTTGCGTCGGGTTCGTCCGTGATCTCCGGTTCGGTCCGCATCAGCTCCACAAACCGCTGGAAGCCCGCGGCCCCCTGCATAAAAAGCTCCATGAACTGGGACAGCTTACGGATCGGGGTAATGAATGTGGCGCTATAGAGCGAGAAGGTAATCAGGTCCACATAATCCATCTCCCCCTTCATGATGAGCAGACCGCCCAGGGCAATGACCAGCACAGGGAGAAGGCCCAGGGAGAACTCCATAACGGAGAAGTAGGTCCCCATGGTCTTATAATATCCCCGCTTGGCCTCCCGAAACTGGTCATTGGAGTGGGAAAATTTGCGGTTTTCCGTTTTCTCATTGGCGAAGGCCTTGGCGGTCCGCATTCCGGAGATGGAGGATTCCAGCTCCCCATTAATGCCCGCCAGGGTTTTCTTCACCTCCAGGGAGACCGCCATCATCCTCTTCCGCTGGAAGTAGGAGAAGAGCAGAAAAACGGGGATCACGGCGCACACCACCAAAGCCAGCTTCCACTGGATGGTGCAAAGGATCAGGAAGGCCCCTCCCAGCGTGACCACAGAGATGAAAAGATCCTCCGGTCCATGGTGGGCAAGCTCGGTAATCTCAAACAGGTCCCCTGTGACCCGGCTGATCAGCCGCCCGGTCCGATTCCGGTCATAGAAGGAAAAGGAGAGCTTCTGCATATGGGTAAACAGGTCCCGGCGGATATCCGCCTCGATTCTGGCCCCCATCAGATGGCCCCAGTAGTTCACCACGAACACCATGCACCCTTTGACCACATAGGCCGCCACCAAAAGGCCCATCACCAGGAAAAAGGCCTGAAAGGCGCCCTGGGGCAGCAGCTTTTGCATGGACAGGCGGGAGACATAGGGGAAGCTCAAATCCACCAGGGCGATGACAAGCGCGCAAAACAGGTCCATGAAAAAAAGACCCAGATGGGGCTTGTAGTAGGATGCGAAAAGAGCCGCCTGGCTTTTTCGCTGAAACTCTTTTGTTGTCATAACATACCTCCTTTGTTCCTTGTCCCAAAACACCTCTGTCCCGGGGAGGGGAAGAGCATCCCCTGTTTTTGGAACGGATGCCCCGGATAAGGGACTGCATATTTTCTTTCAGTATATGTGACCCGCCGTCCTTTGTCAACCTGGGGGCCTTCTTCCCTGGGATTTCCGGGTTCCCGTGCAAAGAGCCGGACCGGGTCCATACAGGACCCGGTCCGTGAGACTGTCGAAAAACTCCTTCGGAGGTTTTCGACAAAGGGCCGCAGTCTGACCCGTGCATAATTCGCCTAATGCGGACAAATTTCACACTCTCAGACCGATATGTATTTTCCACGAGGTACACGCCCCCGTGGAAAATCATTTCTATTTTATTTCCCGCTGCGGCGGCAAACTCTGTGAGGCTTTTTTGACAAGCTGCCGGACCGGGTCCACACAGGACCCGGTCCGTTTTTGTGATTCATTGGGGCGCTCTGCCTGGGGGCTGTTCAGAGATCTCCCGGCGAAAACAGGCCGATCATACCCGCCGGAAGATCCGCCGCCGGCTCGGTTTTGTCCCGGAAGAAGAGGGGCAGGATCAGGGGGATTTGTTTTAGGGCTATGGATCAATCCTCGGTGCCTTCCAGGAAATAGCTGGCCTCCATATCTGCGGTAGAAAGGGCGAAGGCCAGGGGATATTGTCCCAGGGCCTGCCCCACCACTCTGGCATCCTCCGGGCCGGAAAAGCCCATGTGCCAGCGGATGGCCATGGCCTCCTGACGGGTGAGTTTCATAAAGCCGCTGATGATGTAGACAGATTTCTCCCCGTGGCCATAGGGGAGCTTTTCCTCAATGGCGTAATAGGGTTTCCGCTCCCACCGACCGGTCTCGTCGTTTTTCACATTGCGGAAGGATTGGACATAGAAATCGATTTTGCAGAGATCGTGGAGGAGGGCAGCGATGGCGGCGGACTCCGGGGAGACCTCCACCCCGTAAAGCTCCTGGACTCTGGGCCGAGCCAGATAGTCCACCAGACAGTGGTAGACATTCAGGCTGTGCGCGCAGAGACCGCCGGGATAGGCGCCGTGGTATCGAGCGGATGCGGGGGCGGTAAAGAAGTCAGACTTGTTTTCCAAATAGTCCAGAAGGGCGTCAGACCCCTCTCGAGAGATGGTACTGCGGTAAATCTCGATAAATTCTTCCTTGGCGGACATAAAAAACCTCCTTTTGGCTGATGGAAGGGAGCCGTCTGCGGACTGACGCATGAAAGGGGAAACTCTGATTGGCAGGAAAATGTCCGGCCGCATAGCATGGGAGGAAAGGAGAAACTGCGATGACCTGTGTCCTTTCCGTTTTTTTATTTGCGCTGGCCTGTAATCTGGATACCCTGACTCTGGCCGTGGGGTTTGGGGCCAGAGGAATCCCCCCCTCCCTCAAGAGAGATTTGACCCTGGCGGGAGTTACCACCCTGATCACCACTTTGGCGGTCTGTCTGGGGGCTTTGGGAGGGGACCGTTTTCCGGAGGCCCTGACAGACCGGGGCGGGGGGCTGATCCTAATCGGAATGGGGCTTTGGACCCTGTTGGACTGGCTGCGCTCCCTGGGACAGACGGAGGAGATGACCGCGCAGGGGGATTATCTGGCCCTGGCGGCGGTCCTGGCCCTGAACAACGCCGGGGCCGGTTTGGCTGCCGGGGTAGGGGGCCTTTCCCCCGTTTGGAGCGGGGGGGCCAACTTTTTGGTCTCTCTCCTCTTCCTCTCTCTGGGGATCAGACTGGGAGGAAAGCTGCGGGACGGGCGGCTCTCCCGTCTTGCCCTTCCCCTGTCTGGGGTCCTGCTGGTCCTTCTGGGGCTACTGTGCCAGAAAAAAGGCCTGTATGTCTGAGACACACAGGCCTTTTCTTATGCTTCCTCTTTGCGGAAGCAGACCGCGGGAGTGTCCCCACCCGCATCCTCCACCCCGGAGTAAAGAGCCATAAACTTTCCGGCGAGAGGGAGGCAGGCACCCAAAAAGAGAAGACCGGCGGTCAGGCCCACAGGCTTTCGCAGCTTTTTGGAAACACCCAGACCCAGCAGGGTCCCCAGAGAGACCAGCCCGCGCTTCAAAGCGGCCTGATCCTCCGGCTCCATCTCCTTCAAATATCTGGCTCCCGCACGGAAGAGCCTTTCCAATGCTGTCATTTCAGAGCCTCCCCCGGATGCCGTTTCACAGGAAACGGAATTAATAGCGGCGGACCACCGCCACAACCTTGCCCAAAAGCTCGGCATTGCTGCCGTTGATGGGCTGATAGGTTTCGGTGTCCTCATTTTCAGGAAGGAGCCAGGTGACCCCATCGGTTCTCTGGAGGGTTTTGACCGTGGCCTCATCCTCAAAGAGCGCCACCACAATATCATGATTGTGGAAGGTCTCCTGCCGATGGACCACCACCAGGTCTCCGGGCAGGATCCCGGCCCGCAGCATGGATTCACCGCGGACCCTGAGGGCAAAATGCTCCCCCTCCAGTCCGGCGGTATCAAAGGTGAGATAGTCCTCGATGCATTCCTCCGCCAGGATGGGGGGACCGGCAGCCACATTGCCCAGAATGGGGATCTGATTGGCGCGGGGGTCCGGCTCCTCCGCCGCCGAACGGTGCGGGAGGGAGATGGCACGGGTCTTTCCGGCGGATTTGACGATCATGCCGGATTCCTCCAGCCCTTTCAGATGGAAGTGAACGGTGGAGGGGGATTTGAGGGAAACGGCTTCCCCAATCTCACGGACCGAGGGGGGATAGCCGTTTTGGTCGGTAAAGGAACAAATATAGTCATAGATCTGCTGCTGTTTGGGAGTGAGAGCTTTCATGGCAGACCAACCTTTCTACAGGGGTTCCCTCCGGGGACCGGCCGGGGGACAGGGGGAACCCGATACAATCCATGGGAGTTCCAAAAATCCCAGTGGAGACATTATACCACAGCTTCCGGAAAAGTGCAACACTTGTTCTAAAAAAGCGGAAAGGAATTTGGAGAGGCTCAATATTTTGTGACCCAGCCGGAAATCAGATAGGTGGGGACCGACCACATCAGAAGGAAGACCAGGAGGTTGAGGGGGGAGAGGGAGGAATAGGCCAGATTCAAGGTGAGATAGAAGGCCAGAAGAACTCCGATCACGGATCCGCAGCAGGTCAGGAAGGAGGAGAGAAGGGTGGCTCGGCGCAGCCGCTGGGCCCCTACCACCGCCTCCGAATAGGGGGCCAGACCCTCCCGGCAGAGAAGGGCGGTCAGGACGGGATTGTGAAAATCCACATGGGCGGAGAGGTCCATGCGGCGCTCTACCGGGGGGTATTCCATCTTCTCCACCGGAAGCTTGAACCGCTGACGCAGCATGGCGGGGATAATGTTAAAGTCCCTGGTGGCCAAAATCGGGGTCGTTTTATTCTGAATCAGGGCATAAAGGGCGGGAGAAATGGCCCCATGAAGGGTGTAGTTTAGGGCAAAGATCCCCGCCAGCTTGCCGTCAATGGCGCAGAACACGGCGTTTTTCACATTGAGGCCCTGGGGGAGGCGGACCTCCATCAAAGCCATGAAAGAGGCGGTGCCCACATAGACCAGCTGTCCCCGGACCTGGGCGGACATCCCTCCGCCCTCATAGCGGGTAAAGTCCGCACAGCGGCGGTAAAGCCCTCCCTGGGCATGGAGGAGGTCCCGGAAGATTCTGTCCAGACCGCTGTCTCCCCGGCGGATCAGGGTGGCAGTGGCGGAAACCACCTTGTCAATGGAGAAATCACCGAAGATCTTAATCCCGTTTAAAGTGATGGTGCCGGGGGGGAAGAGATCGGTGTCGGTGAGGACGATCCCCCGCCCCACAGTCTGGATTCCATCCCAGCCCGCCAGGGCGGCGCCGGAGGAGGACAGGCGTTTGGAGAGGAGAAAGAAGGGCTTGCTGTAGCCCAGCATCCCCCCCAGGGCGGTGGCGGCGGTAAAGAGGGCCGAGAGGCACCAGAGCAGAAGTTCCGGACGCCTGCGTCCCACAGAGGCCAGCAGAGAGAAGAGAAGACAGGCCAGCAGAATCACAGGCCCCGCCAGACGAAACATCCGTTGGGCACCGTCATCGGCCTGAATCTGGCTTCCAAAGCCCCGGACGGTGCCGGGGTGCTTGGTATAGGTGGCCTTTTTGTTCCATTTTGCCTCATCCAGAGTGACCACATAAGGCTCATGAACCGAGGCGGCTACCCGGCAGGTGAGCCGAAGCCCCCGGCGCTTGAGGTAGTGGCCCCGAAGAAAGAAGGCCAGGGCGACGGTGACCACTCCGCAGTAGGGGAGCTGCCCTCTTTGAGGGGTCAGGTGGGACAGGGTCAGGGCATCTGCGACGGTAAAGAGGACGGAGAAGGCCAAAAGGG
>JAHHSE010000109.1 GCA_020025395.1 Oscillospiraceae bacterium | reverse complement strand
ACATAGTGCTTGCCGAGGGGAGTGGGCTTGGGGGCGGGGGGGCGCTTCATCTTGACCATGGGAGGCGCAGGCTGCTTCTTACCGGTGTCCAGGGCGGCGGTGAGCAGGGGCAGAATCTCCGCCACATCTCCCACAATGCCATAGTCACAGTTTTTAAAGATGGGGGCGTTTCCGTTTTTGTTGATGGCTACGATGGTGGAGGCATCCTTGATGCCCTTGAGGTGCTGGGTGGCACCGGAGACACCGCAGGCGATGTACAGATTTCCGGTAAACTTCTGACCGGACATACCCACATAACGATTCAGGGGGAGATATTTGAGCGTCTCCGCGACAGGACGGGAGGACCCGATGGCGGCGCCGGCGGCGGCGGCCAGATCCTGGATGAGCTTCATGTTCTTCTGCTCTCCAATGCCCTTACCGGCAGAGACCACCCGCTCGGCCTGAGCGATGGGGGTATCGGCGGCAATGCCCACGGTAAAATCGTGTCCGTCCTTCTTCAGGGCGGCCACCAGGGCAGCCACCTTCTCCCTGCTGTCCCCTTCCTTGAAGATCATCTTCTTGCGCACCCCGGTGATGGGAGCGGGCTTTTTGGCAACGGACCGGCCGCCGCCGCCGCTCTCCTTGGGCATTTTGCCGATGAGGTGGGAGGCGATGACCACCCGCTGAATCTCGTTGGTGCCCTCGTAGATGGTGGTAATCTTGGCATCCCGGTACATCCGCTCCACATCCATGCCCTTGAGGAATCCGGTTCCGCCAAAGATCTGAACGGCGTCGTTGGTCACTTCCAGAGCAATGTCGGAGGCGTACATTTTCGCCATGGCGGACTCCATGCCATAAGGGGCATGATGCTCCTTCAGCTCGGCGGAGGAGTAGATGAGGAAGCGGGCGCAGCGCAGCTTGGTGGCCATGTCCGCCAGCTTGAAGCTGATGGTCTGCTGGGCGGCAATGGGCTTGCCGAACTGGATGCGCTCCTTAGCGTAATCCAGAGCCTGCTCGAAGGCGCCCTGGGCAATGCCCAGCGCCTGGGCCGCAATGCCGATCCGGCCGCCGTCCAGGGTGGCCATGGCGATCTTGAATCCCTCGCCCTCTTTGCCCAGCAGGTTTTCCTTGGGTACCTTGACATCGTTGAAAATCAGTTCGGCGGTGGAGGAGGAACGGATGCCCATCTTGTCATAATGGTCCCCGAATTCAAATCCCTTCCAGCCCTTCTCCACAATAAAGGCGGAAATGCCCCGGGTGCCGATGTCGGGGGTGGTGACGGCAAAGACCACATAGGTGTCCGCCTTGGGGGCGTTGGTGATGAAGATCTTGCCGCCGTTGAGGAGCCAGTGATCTCCCTTGTCCACCGCGGTGGTCTCGGTGCCGCCCGCATCGGAGCCGGCATTTGGTTCTGTCAGACCGAAGGCACCGATCTTTTCTCCCTTGGCCAGGGGGACCAGATACTTTTTCTTCTGCTCCTCGGTGCCGAAGGCAAAGATGGGCCAGGAGCCGAGGGAGACATGGGCGGACAGAATGACGCCGAAGCCGCCGTCCACACGGGAAAGCTCCTCCACGGCAATGGCATAACTGATGGCGTCCAGTCCGGCGCCGCCGTACTCCTTGGGATAGGGAATGCCCATCCAGCCATTTTGCCCCAGCTTTTTGACCGCTTCGTCGGGAAATTCATTCTGCTGGTCCAGCATGAAGGCGATGGGCTTCACCTCCTCCTCCACAAAAGCGCGGAGCTTTCCACGAAGCTGCTCGTGGTCCTGTGTGGTCTGAAATAACATATTGGGTTCCTCCGTTTCTGATTTAAAATGGGGACAGGATTTTTATCAGGGTTCTGACGCAAAGAAAGAGGCCAGAGAGTGGGCACGCAGTTCCTTTTCCAGGTTTTTTTGAATGATGCAGAGACGCTGGCAGACGGAACATGGCCCATTCCGCTCCCGCCATTGGCAGGTGAAAGCGGGCTCCATGCAGGCATTGATGGTGCATCGTTCCTCCATGGCAATCATGAGATCATACAGACTGCTGCGTTCCAGATCCGCGGTCAGCCGCCACCCGCCGTCCGCCCCCCGTACCACCTCCGCAAATCCGCCTTTGGACAGCTTCTTTAAAATCTTATACGCAAAGGCCTGGGGGACCATCTCCTGCTCTGCCAATGCGCCTGCCGTGTGCCAGTTTCCGTCACTGAGCCCACGCAGAAGACGCAGGGCATAATCCGTCTCTCGGGTAAGAATACCGGGCCACCTCCCTGTTTTGGTCTGTACCCTTATCCTAACAATCTTGATAAAATTTGTCAAGTATATTCTGTGAAATTGTACGGTTAATTCAAATTGCGGACTGGGTATTTGTATATGATGCACAGGGGGTTGCGGCAAATTCGGCCCCCTTGATGTGTCCTCAGCCATGCCCGCCGTTTCTGACGGCTCGGCTTACGGGTTTTCACCCGGCTCCAAATGCCGGAGGAATGATTTCAGTCGATGGTCTCTCATGTCCTCCCCTGCTTTTTGTTTTTGCAAAACATGAAGATTTTGTATAGACAACATCCCAAAAGGACGCTATGATAAGAAAATAAGATTTCCTGTTCTATGACTGGAAAGGAGCGTTTTTATGGATCGTCATATTCGACTTGTCTCCCCCAAAGACCTGACTGCCAACCAGCGGGATTTTCTCTGCCGGCTTTCTCACCATCAGGCCCTGCCGGTGGCCCGCTTTGTGCTGGAGAGCAGCCGGGAGCATGACTTCTCCTCCGTCGCCCTGGCTCCGGTTTTTCTCCGCTCCGCCGCCGATGAGATGTCCGATGTGAAGGAGGCCGGCGCCTTCCTCCTTGGACTGGAGGCCATGGGCTGTCTCACCCTTGACTATGACATTCCCCTCCGGGGATACCCTTATGAGGAATATGATCACAGTGCCCTTTACGCCTACTTTGTCTCCACTGTGAAAGAGGGGGCATCCCGGGGCTTTTTGGGGGATACCCCCCGTCTGGAGCTGGGGAGCATGGCCCTCACCCCTCTGGGGGAGCGGCTGGCCGCCCTGGCGCACTAAGGCGGTGGCGCTATGATAATCATCCAAAACGGGACTCTGGTCTCCTCCCAAAGGACCTGGCGGGCCGATATCGCTTTAGAAGGGGGAAAGATCCATCAGATCGCCCCCCGCCTCACCCCCCGGCCCGGAGATGAGGTGGTCTCCGCGGAGGGCCTTCTGGTCTTCCCCGGCTTCATCGACCCCCACACCCATCTGGATATGGACAACGGCCTTCTCACCACCGCCGACGACTTTCCCAGCGGCACCCTGGCCGCCCTCTGCGGCGGGACCACCGCCCTGGTGGACTTTGCCACCCAGGATCGGGGCGGCACCCTGAAGGATGCCCTCGCCCTCTGGCATCGGAAGGCGGATGGGCGCTCCAGCTGTCATTACGCCTTCCACATGGCCGTCACCGATTGGAATGAGACCACCCGGCAGGAGCTTCCGGCCATGGTGGAGGCCGGGGTCACCTCCCTCAAGGTTTATCTGGCCTATGACGCCCTTCGGATTTCGGATTTTGTCCTTTTGGAGATTCTGAAGCTGTGCCGCAATCTGGGGCTTCAGATCGGCTGTCACTGTGAAAACGGGGATCTGGTCAACTTCCTCCAAAAGGAGGAGCTGGGTCTGGGCCACACCGGCCCTGGGGGCCACCCCGCCTCCCGCCCCCCGGTGGTGGAGGCGGAGGCCATCAGCCGTTACTGTTATGTGGCAAGGCTGGCTCAATGTCCGGTGACCGTGGTCCATCTCTCCTCCGCCGCCGGTTTGGAGGAGGTCCGAAAAGCCCGCAGAGGGGGTCAGACTGTTTATGCCGAGACCTGTCCCCAGTACCTTCTTTTGGACGAGAGCCGCTACGGCCTCCCCGGCTTTGAGGGAGCCAAGTTTGTCATGAGTCCTCCCCTCCGGTCTCCCGCGGATGTGGAGGCCCTGCGAAGAGCCGTGGCGGAGGGGGAGATCCAAACCATAGCCACCGACCACTGCTCCTACCATTATGCCACCCAAAAAATACTGGGGCGGGAGGATTTTACGAAGATCCCCAACGGAGCCCCCGGCCTGGAGCATCGCCCCGCCCTGTTTTACAGCTCCTTTGTGGCCCCCGGCCTGACAGGGCCGGAGACCATGTGCGCCCTTCTGGCGGAAAATCCAGCCAGGCAGTATGGTATGTGGCCGCAAAAGGGCTGTCTGGCCCAGGGGTCCGATGCCGATCTGGTCCTTTGGGACCCCAGAGCCAAATGGACGGTCTCTGCCGCCTTCCAGCATCAGAAGGTGGACTACACCCCCTATGAGGGGATGGTCCTGACCGGGCGGGCCAAGGCCGTCTATCTGGACGGGGTGCTGGCCGCCCAGGACGGGGAGCCGGTGCGGACCGGTCTGGGCCGCTACATCCCCCGCGCAACCATTTCATGATCCGATAGGAGAGGATGTCATGTTTTTAATTTTGGAAAAAGAGGCTTTGAATCCCACCGTCACCCGAATGGTGGTGAAGGCCCCTCTGATCGCGAAAAAAGCCCTGCCCGGACAGTTTGTCATCCTCCGGGGCGGGCCGGATTCCGAGCGGATTCCCCTCACCGTTGCCGGGGTCAATCCGGACCGGGGGTCTGTCACCGTCATCTTCCAGGTGGTGGGGGCCGGCACCATGGAGCTGAATGCCCTGAAGCCGGGGGAATTCCTCCAGGATTTTGCGGGACCCCTGGGCCGGGCCAGCGAGCTGGATGGCTTAAAGAAAGTCTGCGTGGTAGGGGGGGGCGTGGGCTGCGCCATTGCCCTCCCTCTGGCCCAGGCCCTCTATGACAAGGGGACGGAGGTCCACAGCGTGGTGGGCTTTCGGGGGCGGGACCTGGTGATCCTGGAGGAGGAATTCCGGGCCTGCAGCCACCGCCTGGTCCTCATGACTGACGACGGCTCTTACGGACGGAAGGGTCTGGTCACCGATGCGCTGGAGGAGCTGATTCTGGCTGGGGAGTCCTATGACGAGGTGATTGCCATCGGCCCTCTGGTGATGATGAAATTTGTCACTGCCGTGGCAAAAAAACACCATGTGAAGACGGTGGTCTCCATGAATCCCATTATGATCGACGGCACGGGGATGTGCGGCTGCTGCCGCCTTACCGTAGGCGGGGAGACCAGGTTTGCCTGTGTGGACGGGCCGGACTTTGACGGATTCCAGGTGGACTTTGACGAAGCCATCCGGCGGAGTGCCGCC
>JAHHSE010000108.1 GCA_020025395.1 Oscillospiraceae bacterium | reverse complement strand
ACGGGCCAAAGCCTCCGCCGCCCAGCTTCCCACCCCGCCCAGGCCGAAAACAGCCACATGGCTGCGGGAGAGGGTCTCCATGGCAGTGGAACCCAGGATCATTTCAGCGCGGATAAATTGTTCTTCCATTGCGGCACCTCATGAAAAGGGCGGCGGATGCCTCCGCCGCCCGGGTTGTTTCTTTTTAGCCCACGCTGGACAGGCCGGAGGCCTCTGTCAGAGCGTAGGTGGTGGTAAGTTCTTCCATCCAGGCATTCATCTCATCGTTGTGGAGAGCGGTGCGGGCGGAGAGCTGCCACTGAAGCTCGTTCTGCTTTTCCAGATAGATCACATGCCAGCCCTGCTGACCC
Organism: Oscillospiraceae bacterium; assembly: GCA_020025395.1. Lineage (GTDB taxonomy): Bacteria > Bacillota > Clostridia > Oscillospirales > Oscillospiraceae > JAHHSE01. The sequence continues at coordinate 4,914 of JAHHSE010000108.1, read as the reverse complement.
GACTGGGGATTTTCCAAAATAGTGGTGTCCCCGGGCTTCCGGGCCGGATCAAACATCCAGTTGTTGAATTCGGCGAAGAACTGGTTCCGGGGGACAGCGGTATAGAGCCCCCCATTGTCCTTGGAGCCGGGGTCTTCAGAGAACTGGGCGGCGAGAGCGCCAAAGCTCTCAGGGGTCTTTTCACCGGACTCCCATTGCCGGAAGAGGTCCTCTGCGGTAGCCTTGGCGGCGGCCAGAGCCTCCTCGGTGGGGGCGGCGGCACCTTCGGCCATCTCAGCCTTTACCAGAATGTGACGCACATCCACAGAGCCGTAAGCGTTCTTATCCAGATAGCGGTCCTGGAACCGGAGAACCCAATACCCTCTGTCCGGGCTTTCCACCACGGTGATCTCCCCGGCGGTTCGGGTGCTGTCGGCGAGCCAGGTCTTACACTCCTCGGAGAGGGAGCCGGCCAGGGCGGAACCTACGGCGGAGGCATCGGAGATCACTCTGGAGCTGGAGTCCTGCTCGGTGGCGGCAGTGGCGAGGGCATGAAAGTCACCGGTCATGGCATCCGCGGCCAGCTTGTCCGCAACGGCCTTGGCCTGGGACATGGCGGAGGACTTCTCGGCGTCAGAGGGCTCCACAGGATTGCCCTGGGCATCGGTGACTGCGGGGCTGCCGCTGATGAAGGCGGCGGAATAGACGAAAGTATCCAGCTCAACGGGATTCTCCTCGTAGTAGGTCTGGATCTGGTCGTCCCCATAGGTGAGGCTGTCGCTGTGGGCGGCATAATAGGAGGAGGCGGTCTGCTGTCTGGTCAGGCACTCCTCCAGCTTTTCCATGTTCATATAGGGACCGTAGATGGTGCGAATGTAGGATTTGGTGGGAAGATTGCTGTTGGCGGCCTGGGCATCCATCTGGGCCAGGGCCTGGGCGATGCCGTCCCGGTCCTCCTGGGAAAGGGTAAAGCCGTCCTTCTGGGCCTGGGCGTAGAGGGCGGCCTGCTGATGCATATTGGTAACGGCCTGCTCTTTCAGAATGGCTTTGGTTTCGTCATCAATGGGCAGTCCCATCTGCTGATAGGTGCGGAGGGAGGGGTAGTAGTAATAGTCCACATCGGTGACGGTATAGTTCACATCCCCCACGGTGAGTGCCGTGGCATTGCGCTGAAAGATACCGGAATCCCAAATCAGAAGCGCGGCGACTCCGACGGCTGCGGCGACTCCAAGAACGGTGTAAGCGGTACGCTTGCGCTTGTCGGAGGCCAGCTTGGCTTCGATTTGGCGCTGCCGCTCGGTCATAGGATGATCGATCTGACGGTTTTTCTTTTCTCTGGAAGCGCTCATGGTTTCATTCATTCCTCTCATTGGTTGCGTTACCGGGATATTATACGGGAAAGGGGTTTGTAATGCAAGTGAAAAAAGGAGATTGGGTGAACATTTACATTTTATTCACGAAGAGAGACAAAACGGATAAAACCGACGGCCCTAAGGTCGTCGGCAAAAAAACAGGCAGACAGGGGAGTCTTTCTCAGAAAAAAAGAATCCCCGCTCTGGCCGTGCGCACCCGATTAAAACCTGCACGAGTTGGCAGGTGGGTCGTCTCCATACCGCTTCAGTACTTCCAACATCCACACCGATCAAAGTCGGGCGGGAGGCCTGCGATCCACGGTATGAGGGGACGTCCCGTTTCAGAAATGTGGGTTTAAAAGGGCAACATCACAAACCGAGCAGGGATGTAAGGGGGTTCGGAATCAGTCGTCTGCTTCTTCCTCTTCATCGGCGAAGAGCAGTTCCATAAAGCGTTCATAGACAGCCTCCAGCTCAGACTCGCTGTCCAGGGTGGAGAGCTGTTCCTCGCCGTTTTCCTCAATCACCTTGAGAATGATAAGGCCCATATCCTCCTCCTCCAGCGCCTGGGAGGGATCGGCATCCTCATATTCGGCGGGCAGGAAGGCCATGTAAGTTTCGCCGTTTAGCTCCAGCGTTTCCAGATGCTCCAGTTCAAATTCCGTGCCATCCTCATCGGTGAGGGTAATAAAATCAGGTCCATAAGCTTCGCTCATAAAAAACGGCCTCCTTTCTTCGCTGGTCCTATTGTACCCTGTCAGCGGGAAAAAAGCAAGGCTGAAGGATGCCAAATTTTTGGGAAGAGCGTGTAACTCCCGAAAACAAAGGCTTTTCGGGGCAAAAAAATCGGAGGAGGAGCCAGGGAACCTGAAAACCGCATTTTTCGTCAAAGCATTCAGAGAAGGGAGGGAATTTGCGACTTGGAAAATGAACTTACATATGGTATAATACCAAAATTAGGCGGTCTAAGACAGGGGAAAACCCGGAAGAGACGGCTTGCTTTTGAAACACAGGAGGTGTTTTCTTTTTGAAAGAAACCAATCAGCAGAGGCCGGCTCGCCGGCCCAAGGGGGGCGGGGTGCTGGCTGCCATTGGAAAGGTGTTTGGGACCCTGTTGTTGATCGGTGTGGTCACCGGTGCCATTTTGGCCTGCTATGCCGCGGTCTACATTCGCAATGTCATTATGCCGCAGGCGGGACTGAAGCTTACAGAGTTTCCCATGAACCTTTCCAGCCATATGTATTACTTCGACCCCGGCAGCGGAGAGCGAAAGGAGCTTCAGACCCTGCACGGGGATGAAAACCGGGTCTGGGTCCCCTTCAGCGAGATTCCGAAGGATCTGGTGAATGCCGCCATCGCCATTGAGGACCGGACCTTCCGCACCCATCATGGGGTGAACTGGAAGAGGACCTTGGGCGCGGTGAGCAATATGTTCATCCAGATGAAGGATACCTTTGGCGGATCCACCATTACCCAGCAGCTCATTAAAAATGTGACCGGAGATGACGAGGTAACGGTAAAGCGGAAAATTCTGGAGATTTTCCGCGCCCTGGAGTTTGACAAAAACTACTCCAAGGACACCACCATGGAATGGTATCTCAATTATATCTACTTGGGAGAGGGCTGCCGTGGGGTGTACACCGCCTCCTACGCCTACTTTGGCAAGCATGTCTCAGAGCTTTCTCTGGCGGAGTGCGCCAGCCTGATCGGCATCACCAACAACCCCTCCCGCTACGATCCCTACCTGAGCCTGACCATCACCGACCCGGAGACCGGGAAGGAGGTCACCAATCTGGAGCGGAACAAGCAGCGGCAGGAGACTGTGCTTCACGAGATGAAGTCGCAGGGGCTTATCACAGAGGAGGAGTACCGTTCCGCCGTTGCGGAGGAGCTTCATTTTGTCCGGGGCGTGGATGAGAAGCGGCCCATGGATCCCTATACCTGGTATGAGGATGCGGTCATAAACGATGTGGTGGCCGATCTGATGGGCAGGTACGATATGTCCAAAGAGGCCGCCACCCAGACCGGCTACAACGGTGGTTTGGAGATCGAGACCTGCTTCAATCCGCGGATTCAGGAGATGGTAGATTCGGTCTATGAGAACCGGGAAAATCTTCCCTATACCTCAGCCACAGGGCAGCAGCTTCAGTCCGCCATGACCATCATCGACAATAAGACGGGCAATGTGGTTGCGATGGCGGGAGGCATGGGAGAAAAGAAGGCCAGCCGTCTCAACAATCGGGCCACCTCTGCGGTCCGGCAGCCCGGCTCCTCCATCAAGCCCATTGCCGTCTATGCTCCGGCCATTGAGCTGGGCGTTATCCATTCGGCCACGGTGGTGGACGATGCCCCCATTAATCTCAATGGACGGGTCTGGCCCAAGAATTCCTATGGGAATTACCGGGGCCGTATGACCGTTTTTGAGGCGGTAGAGGACTCTGCCAATACGGTGCCTGTTCGGATCCTGCGGGATTATATCACCCCGCAGGTCTCCTATGACTTTCTGACAGGGAAGCTGGGTTTCACCACTCTGGTGGCCGCTCGGCAGGGTTCCGACGGAAAAATGTATTCTGATATCGACATTGCTCCCCTGTCCTTGGGAGGCTTGACCGACGGCGTGACCACACAGGAAATGGCAGCGGCCTTTTCTGCGTTCCCCCGTATGGGTGTCTATACCACGCCTCGGACTTATACGAGGGTCTATGATTCCTCCGGCAATATCATTCTGGATAATGAGAGTTCCAGCCAGGTGGCGATGAAGGAATCCACGGCCTTCTATATGAATGATCTGCTCAAGAATGTCGTGGCTGCCGGCACCGGCACCTCTGCCCGGCTCTCCGGGATGACCACGGCGGGAAAAACCGGTACCACCACCAACAACTATGACCGCTGGTTTGTGGGATACACCCCCTACTATACCGCGGCGGTCTGGACCGGGTACGATCAGAATGAGCGTTTGAAGGTGAGCGGCAACCCCGCCGCCCAGCTCTGGAAAAAGGTGATGACCCAGGTCCATAAGGATCTGGAGAACAAGGATTTCCCCAAGCCCGGCGAGGGAGTCACCAGCGTCCAGTACTGCCGGGACAGCGGCCTTCTGGCCGGGGAGTTCTGCGCCAATGACGCCAGAGGAAGCCGTGTGGTCTCCGGACGGTTTGTCAGCGGGGATGCGCCGACCGAAACCTGTCATCTCCATGTGCCGGTTTATCTGTGCAAGGATGATCCCGTTTTGGATGGGAGCGGTCAGCCTACAGGGATGTATCACCTGGCCGGGGAGTTCTGTCCGGCGGAGAGCAAGATCTCTGTGGCTGTGCTGGATTATACCAGAGATATGGAGGGGCTTTCTGTTTCCATCGGAGACAGCCATGTGCTCAAGAGTACCCTGGAGGCTATGGGTACCTGCTCGGTCCACACCACGGCACCGGAGCCGGAGCCTCCGGTGATCGATCCTTCGGACCCATCCACCTGGCCTTGGGGCGGCGCGGAAACGGAAAATCCACCCAGCTCCGGCGCCACGCAGGAACCCGGGGGGGAGGACTGGGAGTGGCCTTGGGAGAGTACACCCGCCCCCAGCACACCTCTGCCC
>JAHHSE010000107.1 GCA_020025395.1 Oscillospiraceae bacterium | reverse complement strand
CTGCTCCTCCAGCAGGGCCAGGACCCGCTCCCCGGAGGCCAGAACCTGGTCCATGGTGCCCGACAGGTTGGCCAAAGCCAGCACCGGCCCAAAGGATGCGGAGAGTGATACCGTGGACAGAAGCAGGACAGGAAAGGAGACCCGTAAGGCCAGACCAACCCCCAGCATCATCAGAGTCAGGCCGATGACTGCCCCTCCGGACCAGGCGGAGGCGGCTCCCTCATGGCTCTTGAGCTTCCGCTGAAGCTCGCCAAGCTCCCGGGTTCGTTCTTCGATCTCTCCGGCCCGGTCCTCCCCACAGCCATATTGCAGCGTCTCCCGGATGCCCCGGAGACTTTCCAAAAAATAGCTGTTGAGCTGAGCCAGCCGATTTCGGGCCTCCATCCCCTCCCGTCTGCCCATGGAGGCGGTACACAGAGGGATTACACAGCCCACTGCCAGGTAGAAGAGGACCGCCGCCCCTCCCAGCACAGGATTCAAACTGCCAATGAACAGACTCATGCTCACGGACACCAGCACCGCAATGCAGACGGGAGCGATGGTGTGGGCGTAAAACACCTCCAGCAGCTCAATGTCCCCGGTAATCAAGGCGATCAGATCTCCCCGTCCCCGACCCTCCAGCTTGGCGGGGGCCAGTCGGCGCAGAGCGGCAAAAAGACGATCCCGGAGGATGGCCAGCAGTTTGAATGCGATATAGTGTCCGCAGGTCTGCTCCCCATATCGGAGAACTGCCCTCGCCACTGCGCAGACCCCCATAGCTGCCGCCGCCGCAGAAAAGGTCAGAGACCATGGAGCGCTTTCAGCGGCGATCAAAAGAAGGTCTGCCGCCAGCACGGTGATGGCAATGGCGCAGAAAAAGCCCAGAGTACCCAGCAGGACACAGAGAACCATCACATGGGCCAGAGGGCGGACCAGCTTCAAAAGGCCCACCATGATCTTTATCCCACTTCTTCGCATGGCCGCCCCTCCTTTCTGCCCAAATTCTCCAGGCGCTGCTGGGCCCGGAACAGAGCGGCATATCCTCCCGGACTTGCCATCAGGGCGGCATGGGTCCCCCGCTGGACCAGTCTGCCCTGCTCCAAATACAAGATCTCATCGGCCTTCACACCGGACAGCAGGCGGTGGGAGACCATCAAAACGGTATGGCTCCCCCGCAGGGCATAAATCACCTTTAAGATGTCCTCTTCACTCTCGGCGTCGATGTTGCTGGTGGCCTCGTCAAACAGATAGATGGGGCTGTCTTTCAGCAAGGCCCGCGCCAGAGCCAGCCTCTGACGCTGACCGCCCGAGAGGTTGGACCCCCGCTCGGAAAGCGCCAGCTCCAGTCCTCCCCGTGCCTCCACAAAGTCCAGCAGGTTCACTCTGCCCAGCACCTCCCTCATCGTCCCCTCATCGGCATTGGGATCTCCCTCCAGCAGAGTATCCCGTACTGTTCCGGCAAAGAGATAGCTGTTGGAGGGTACCACAGTAATCTGTTGGCGCAGCTCCTCCCTTCGGACCTCCCGCAGCTCAACCCCTCCGATCTTCAGACTGCCGGAATAGCCCTGCCGGTCCCCGCTCAAAAGGGAGATCAGAGTGGATTTTCCACACCCGCTCTCCCCACACACGGACACAAAGCTGCCCGGAGCGATGGAAACACTCACATCCAGCAGGGCAGGCTTTCCTTCCTCATAGGAAAATCCCAGGCGGGAGGCCTGAAAGCCTCCACGCCCCACCCCTTTCTCCCCTTCCTGAGGCTCCGGCAGATCCAGAAGACGAAACATCCGCTCACTGGCCGCCATTCCATTCATGGCCACATGGAAATAGCTGCCTAATGCCCGCATAGCCAGGAAAAATTCGCTGGATAACAAAATCATCGCCAGGGCTTCCCCCATTGACACCCGCCCCATGGCAAAGGTTCGGGCCGCCAGAACGCTCCCCAGCGCAGTGCCGCCATAGGCCACCAGATCCATGATGGTCACCGAGTTCAGCTGCATGGTCAGCACCTTCATGGTCACTTTTCGGAAGGTCTCCGCCTCCTCATTCATCGCCTGATGTCTGGCCTCATCCGCCCCATAAACCTTTAAGGTGGTAAGACCCTGCAAATTTTCCAAAAAGCTGTCGCCCAAATCCGCGTAGGCATCCCAGTATTTCCCCAGCAGGCGCTTGGCCACCTTCTGGACCGATACAATGGCGGCGGGAATCAGAGGGACACAGAGAAAGAGGACCACCGCAGTCAACGGGGACAGGGGTAGGAAGACCCCCAAGAGGGTCAGCGGAGCCAGGAGGGCATAAAAGATCTGAGGCAGATAATTTCCAAAATAGGATTCCAGCTGCTCCACACCCTCCCCCGCCAGCTGGACCACCTCAGAGGTGGGAAAGGCGTCGGTATAGGTTCCCCCCAGCCTCCGAAGCTTTGCGTAGAGCAGGGCGCGCAGCTTGCTTTTCACACAGGCGGAGGCCTGATGCGTGCAGGAGGCAGCCACTCTGGTGCAGACAAAGCGCACCCCAAGACATAGCCCCGCCGCCAAAAAGGTCCGCACCGCCGCCGGGACATTGACTCCATGGATTCTCACCCCATCCAGCAGACGGGCGACGGAAAACCATAGAAGGATCCCGGCCCAAAGGGAAAGCCAGCTGACCATCACCTTTTTTATCAGATACGGCCTCGTCTCCGGCACCAGGGCAATCAGCCGCTTATGGATCATCACAGGCCACCCCTCCTTCCTCCTCATCGGAGGGACAGGTCTTCACCAGGAAACAAAACGCGAGGATGTGGGCAATCCACACCACCAGCAGACAGATTCGGCCCACCGGCACCCGGCCCATAGCCAGAAAGCCGACGGCCATGATGACTGTCACCGTTCCCATGATTCTCAGCTTGGCCTTCCAAGGCATTCCTTTCCCCCTGACGAAGGTCTCCAGATTGTCCTGGTAGAGCTTGGTCCCCTTAAACCAGGCATTGAGGCGCTGGGAGCTTCTGGCAAAGCAGAAGGCGGACACCAGCAAAAAGGGGGTGGTGGGAAGAATGGGCACTGCCACACCCAAGGCCCCCAAGCCAAGCGTAAGAAATCCCAAAATCAGATATAATAGTTTCATAACATTCCTTTCATCTCTTTCTCTCCTGTATCTCCACATGGTCCTCTTCCCGACACGGACTCAGCAGATCCAGATGAAACACCAGATCCGCCTCGCTCTCCGGCATTCGGAATACGGGGACCCTGGCCCGAACCCGGATTCGGACCTTGGCCAGGTGTCCTTCTGCCCCCGTCTCGCACCGAAGCGCCTCTCCGGGAATCACATGGTTCCCGCGCTCCTCTTCCGGCGATTCCCTCCAGATGCCTCCTTGGGCGTACCAGAGCCGTTCCAGCACCCCTGTCCGACGACGGGCCTTGGCGGCGGCAGTCCGATGTTGAAAGCTGCGGGGAAGCAGAAAGACCTCGCAGCCATCTTCCCGGCAGACTAAGATGGCGGGCTTCTGAAACCCCTGGTCCCCCATGGACAATTCTGTCCGGTCTTTTTTTCGTACCTGAAAGGGCAGGTGATAGACCCCGTAACCCAGGCTGAGCAAAAAGGGATCTGTCCCCTGCGTCGGCCGAAGGGCCTCCCCTTGCTCCCAGCGCCGGATTACGGCCTTTGTGGTCTCCTCCCTGAGGGAGACCACCATCCGTCTGGCCTCATGCTCTGCCAGACTGGGAGCCAGTCCCAAGCCGGTAATCATCCAGGCCTCCAGCTTTTTGGCACGCTCCAGCTTGGGTTGGATATACCTGTGCCCCTGCTCTGTCAGCTCGACCCTACCAAATTCTTTTTTGAGAATCAGTCCCATTTGTTCCAACGAAGCGCTCAGATGGGATACGGTGGCCTTTGAGACTCCGAACTCCTCCGACGCATTTGCGATGCAGCAGCCGTCTGCACTGCGCTGAGCAAAGAAAATCAGATATTCTTCCTGCCGACTTGTCATTCCACTTCCTCCTATGTGGGCGGATGGGGTGGAAGCCGCAGCTCCCCTCCCCTGTCCGCTCGATCAGTCCGGGTCATCCGACAGACAGGGGGAAGAAGCTGCCCGATCCCCCGGAGAGTCCACGGACGGTTCTGTCTGTTTTGGTCCATCTTCTGAGATTCTGCCTTGGGCATTCCCAAAGGAATCCCCCCTTACACCCCCTAAGGTTAGACATTGCTAACCTTTAAGCTGAAAAAAACTTCCAACGACTCTGGTCCGATGGAAGAAACATCGATGTCTGTAACGATCATATAATACCGTTTTCTGATTGTCAATATGTTTTTTCCCTTTATTTTCAAGGGTTAGAAGCTTGCAACCCTATCTCCGGACACAGGGTTAGATTAAGCTAACCCTCGGAGGTAAACCCTGTTTATTATGGAATTAAATGGTATTTTTGGAGCATTGGAGGGGAACCTCTGATCCCATGCGGGCAGGCTTTACCCCCTCGAATTTCCCTGTCCTCTCCCGGGAAACTGCTTCCTTGGGAGGTTTTTGGGATAAATTGAGGAGAGGTGCCGGAAAATCGGCACCTCTCCTGTATAGGAAGGATTTCTCTTCTTTGAGGGGGTCAGAAAAGTAGATATTTCAGTAGAAAGAGAAGGGCCAGAATGCAAATAGCAGGGCGGAGTTCCCGCCGTTTTTCCGGTCCCGCAGCCAGATGAATGACCACATAGGAGATGACCCCCAGAGCGATTCCCTCGGAGATTGAGTAGAAAAAGGGCATGGAGGCCACACAGAGGAAGGCGGGGAGAGACTGGGTATAGTCGGAAAAATCCACCTCCCGGATGGAGCACATCATGAAGAATCCCACTACCACCAGAGCGGGAGCTGTGGCAAAGGCGGGGATGGAGAGAAAGATGGGAGAGAGGAAGAGAGAGAGGCCAAAAAGCCCGGCAGAAACCAGGGAGGTGAGCCCCGTGCGGCCCCCTTCTGCGATTCCGGCGGCGCTCTCGGCAAAGGTGGTGACGGTGGAGGTCCCCAGGACCGCTCCGGCAGTGGTCCCCACCGCATCGGCCATCAGGGTCCCCTTGAGTTCCGGGAGCTTTCCCTCTTTATCCAGCAGTCCGGACTGAGCGGACATTCCCATAATGCCCCCCAGGGTATCAAACAGATCTACAAAGAGAAGGGCAAACACCACCAGAAGGAAGTCAGGGGTAAACAGCCGGCTGAAATCCATCTGTCCAAAGGTGGGGAAAATGCTTGGGATGGAGAAGCCGTTGGAGAAGTCGGGCAGCAGACTCCCCTTGAAAGACGGATCATAGAGTCCTGACAGCTGGCAGAGGATCCCCAGTCCCCAGGTACC
>JAHHSE010000106.1 GCA_020025395.1 Oscillospiraceae bacterium | reverse complement strand
GGAGAACATGATATAATAAATGAGAAATTTATATATTTCAAGGAGGATTCTTTTGTGACCTATGAATACACCCCCAAAGGGGTATGTGCCAAGCATATGACAGTGGAGGTTGCGGATGGAAAGGTGGTTGCCCTTCACATTCGGGGCGGATGTTCCGGCAATCTTCAGGGGATCACCAATCTGGTCATAGGAATGGAGGTGGAGGAGGTGATTTCCCGGCTGGAGGGTGTGCGCTGCGGAGTGAAATCCACCTCCTGTCCCGACCAACTTTCCAAGGCGCTGCGAGAGGCTGCGGGTGTCTAAATCCAAGAAAAAAGTATATGCTCCCTCCAGATCGACCGTGAAATACAACACGGTCCAATCTGGAGGGAGCATGATTTTTATGCCGTGAAAGAAAAAGCTTCCAGGTGGCAGGTATCCTTCAGAATCCGTGTGGTAGGAGGTGCGCATCCATCCACACGGCAGCGGGTTTTAAAAAATCAGGCTATCCTTTTCTGCCTGGATCAAGTATAATGATGCTAAAAGCAGATCGGCAATGGGGAGGGAGAACAGTTTGTACGCCGTACAGATGCGGTACCCAGTTCCTGCCGCCGGAAGGGAGAATCTGCCATGGGGAAGGAACCATTCATTGACGGCCTTGTGAAGTTGCAACGGCGATGACAGCCTGAATCTTGCGGCGTTTTTGGAAGATCAGAAGAAAGAGGAGATGGCTCGGGATGTGGAGGTGTTGCGGAAAGAGCTGTACGAGTCTGCTGACCGCAAGCGAGACTACCATATGAAGGGGGAGGACATGAAGGACCTGCTCCCCTGCGACTTTGAAGGGGATGAGGATGGCGCAGTTCAGCAGATGAAAGACCGGACACCCGAACAGGCAGAGGAGGAACAAAATATGGACATTTTAGAGCAGTGCCAGAAGTGGCATGAGGAGGACAAGTTCCAAAGGATCATTGATACCTTGGAGGCCATTCCCAATGAGGAACGAACCCCGGAGATGGACAGCGAGCTGGCCCGTGCCTACAACAATCTGGCAGACCCATATAAGCCGGGCGGCAAAGAGATGCTCAAAAAAGCCATCGCCCTGTTAAAGCCCTATGAGGAGTACTTCGAGGGCGACCACTGCTGGAACTTCCGCATGGGTTACTCCTACTTTTATCTGGATCAGGAGGGCCGGGCGCTGCGATACCTTGAAAAGGCTCTGGAGGCCAGACCGAGCGATGAGGATACTCAAGAATTGATTGATTTGTGCAAGAAAGGCATCGCCCTGCCGCAGTTCTCGGAGTGCTTCCGGGAGCGGACAGAGAACTGGTGGGAGACCTTTGCCGAGATGGAAGGGTCACTGCGCCAGATGATGGACGAGGACAAGGATCATACCCGTGGAGCGGAGATCGTGGCTCAGATGGAAGGGGCTTTGAACCAGGTCTTTGACGAGATTTCCTTTGAAATGGGTTTTAACGGCGAAAAATATGAGCTGATCCTCACCCCGGAGGGGGACAAGGTCAAGCTGTTTGAGCTGGTCTGCTTCCAGAAACACGCCCCCAAGGAGGTGCTGGAGCACTGGAACATTCTGGTTGGCCGTCAGCCCATCCGGAACATCGGCCTGCGTACCGAGGATGGCTGCGAGGTTTCCGGGGAGGATGTGCAGATCTGGCTGGAGGAGCTGGAGGAAAACAGCTTCACCGTCTCTGCCTACTGTGAAAAGCTGCTGCCGATGCTCCGGGAGGCGGAAGGCAGAGTCTGGTGGATGCTCACCACCCTCACCGATCAGGTGCTGGGCGAGATCCCCCACATGAGATACATAGACAGCTTTGATGTGCTGGAGGAGCCCAAGACAGAGCCGTCCTTCCTCCTGTCCCAACTGCCCGATAAGCTGGAGGAAAAGGGAGCGAACCTCTCCACCGATCCGAAAGCCTGTCTGGAGAGCTACCTGGGCTACGAGATGAAACCCAATGAAGACCCGGATGCCGACTGGCGGCTGGATACCATCGTCGGTTCCACCTGTTGTGCTGCCCTCATCAACGGATATCTGAACGCCGACAACGATTTTGTGGATGATCTCCATGCCGACGGTGCTGTGGCGGGCTTTATCTGCTATCCTCTGGACACCCTGCAAGAAGAGAATAGCAGCCAGAGGATCTTCGCCTTCCGGGACAAGCTGGAAGAAACACTCACCGCCGGGGACGGACCGGAGATCCTCACCCTCATCGGCGGGGCCGCCGGTCTTTACTGCGGCTATGTGGACTTTATTGCCTGGGACATTCAGGCGGCATTGAGCAAGGCCAAGGAATTCTTTGCGGACAGCGACATCCCCTGGGCCAGCTTCCATACTTTCCGACGGGAGGCGGGAACCGTGAGCCTGAAAAACCAGGAGAATGAACTGGAGGAAACGCTGACGGGAATGGAGTACATCCCGTACACCCCGGAGAACGCCGAGGCATTCTTCCAGCAGCTGGAGCAGTGGAACGACGAAGACGAGTATACCCGCTGCATCCAGGCATTGAATGCCATCCCGGAGGACTGGCGAAACTACCGCACGGCCTACGCTCTGGCACGGGCGCTGGAAAACTACGCCATCATCGGGGACCATGATGAGGGAACCCCTAACTATAAGGGGGATAAGGCCCAGATGCGGGCGATTGAAGTGCTGGAGTCTGTCCGGGGGGAGGGACAGGACAAGGCGGAGTGGAATATGCGCATGGCTTACGCCTATCAGTATCTCCATGGGCAGGAGGAAAAGGCCATCCCCTACGCCCGGCGGTGGGCGGAGCTGGATCGGTCGGATGAAAACGCCCCCGTTGTGATCCGGGAGTGCCAGGAGGAAGTGGAAAAACGAGCTTCCCGTGAGGAGAACGAGGCGTGTGATCCAATCGGCCGCTTTGTGGGATCCGTCCTTCTTTCCAAAGCAGAGTGGGATAGGGAGCAGTTGATCCGGGACCTGCGGGAGGAATGGGGCATCGTGGACGAGGAGCCGGACGGGTCCGACGAAGACGGGGAGGACAGCGGAGATGTGGTGGTGATGCGGGTCGGAGGCATGATGCTGGCAGCGACCCTGTTCCCCGGCCATATCCCGGACAACGAAGCGGAGATCAACGCTGAAAACAATTATATGTGGTCAGAGGCGGTAGAGGCGGCAAAGGCACATAAGGCCCATATCATGGTGGCAGTGCTGGGCGAGGAGGAAAAACTGCTGGAACGGGGCAAGCTGTTCACCAAGGCGCTGGCGGTGTGCTGCAAGCAGAAATACGCCACCGGCATCTACACCAGCGGCGTGGTGTTTGAGCCTCGGTTCTATGAGGGCTTTGCCGATATGCTCAAAGAGGACGAGCTGCCCATCTTCAACTGGATCTGGTTCGGCCTGTACCGGGATGAGACGGGTGTGAACGCCTACACCTACGGCATGGATGTGTTCGGAAAGGAGGAGATGGAGGTGCTGGGCGCCGATGCCGAGCCGGGCGTGCTGCGGGACTTTTTGGCCAGCCTTGCGTCCTATGTGCTGGAGCAGGAGGTGGAACTTCACGACGGGGAGACCATCGGTCTTTCTGCGGAGGATAAGCACCTCATCACCCGCAGTCCCGGGGTCAGTCTGCCGGAAGATCAGATGACGCTGAAGATCTCCTGGGAGTCATCGGATGGTGACCCGGAGGGTGACGCGGCTCAAGATGGGGAACACGGCGAGCCGGAGGTCTATACCGAGGAGGAGATAGAGGCCGTCGAGGGACACATCCGGCAGTATTTCGGCAAATTCGAGAATGTATTTCATGAGCTGGTTTCCCCGGACATCCATGTGGACATCTGCGTGGTGCCGCCTTCCGTGCAGCGAGACTACTACACCCTGGTGACCATGGGCATGGGCGCCCACCGAATGAATGTGCCAAAGGAGCTGGCGGAATACAAGCTGGAACGGGCGGAGCTGGCCATCGCCCTGCCAAAGGACTGGAAGCTGAAGCGGGAGGACCTGCAAAATGAGCGGTGGTATTGGCCCATCCGCCTGCTGAAAGTCTTGGCCCGTCTGCCCATTGCCGGCGATACCTGGCTGGGCTTCGGCCATACCATGGACAATGAGGAGAACTTTGCAAAGGGCACAGAGCTCTGTGCGGCCACTCTGACCGACCCCCAGGATACGGAGGACGGCAGTGAGGTCTGCATCCTGCCGAGCGGCGAGGAGGTCAACTTCTATCAGGTGATGCCTCTCTTCCGGGACGAATTGGAGTATAAATTGGAACACGGTGCGGATGCTTTGCTGGACAAGATGGCGGACATTCCCTTCGTCGTGGACCCCACCCGTCAGGATGCCATCACCGGAGGCACCCCTTGCCGATGATGATTTTAACGGTGAGACAGAGGATGCCTCATATCATATGGAAAGTATCAAGGTAAAACAGGCTATGGCATCGGGGGAAAACGGTTTTCCGCGGCGTTGGTGAGACTCTCGGCTCCCTTCCGATATTGCCCCCCTCTTGTTTCCCTGTTGGTTCTAATTGGTTCGATCCCGCCCGATGCAAACGCTCCCCATAGAGCAGTTTTCAGAAAAATTCTGACAGTCTGCTCTATGGGGAGCGTGTCTGTTGGATCTAATCTCCTCTCATACCATCTCACAGAGGAAGGGAAACGATCCGCGGTGTTTCTGACGGAATGGGTCAGTAGGCGAGGACAATACCGCCATCGTTGGCGTAGACGGTGCTGATTCCACCGGTTTCGGTGATAAGGACATCTCGAAAGCCGACATTTTTAATCAGCTCCTCTTTCAAAGAAAAGGCCCGGTCCAAACAGTTGCAGTGGGCAATGACTCCAAAGGCGTGATTGCAACGCACATCCTTTTTAATCAACTCCACCATCTGACTCATGGCGTGCTTCATGCTTAGAGCCTGACCGCGCTTACAGATTTCACCCTCTGGAGTGGAGCCCATCAACAGCTTGATGCGGAGGGTGCCGGTCACCAGGGACTGGAGTCTGGTCAGCCGTCCGTTTTTCCGAAGATTATCCAGCGATTCCAGAATGAAGAGGGTATTCATTTTGGTGATGAAATGATTGGCGGCCTTAACAACCTGGTGAAAGGGCAGTCCCTGGGCTGCCAGCTGGGCAATTTCCAAGGCCAGGCGAACCTGTCCGGCGGAGGCGGAACAGGAGTTGAAAATGTGGATATTGGCGTTTGGGTGCTCTTCTGACCAGATTTCCCTGGCCTGGACCGCCGCATTGTGGGAGCCGGAGAGAAGGGCGGAAAGCGTGATTACATAGAGAACATCAGAGCCGTCCCCAAAGGCATCCACATATTGGGCGGGGGAGGGGCAGGC
>JAHHSE010000105.1 GCA_020025395.1 Oscillospiraceae bacterium | reverse complement strand
GGCCCAGCGGGACGGGGAGCGGGGGCTTTCCACCGGGGAGAGGAAAATGCTTCATTCCGCCAAGCAGATTCTACTCTCGGAGCTTGTTCTCTCTCGCAGCTGCAGCTATGAGGAGATGGAAGCCCGCATAAACGCGGCATTGGAATAATACAATTTGTTATCTCAAAAGGAGCCTGCCGGCTCCTTTTTTGCAGGAGGACTATATGGCCCTGTTTTTTCAAAAAAAGAAGCCGTCTTCGGCCCCTTTTTGTTCTATGGTGGTGGCTGCCGCTGGATTTTCGACCCGGATGGAGGGACTGGATAAGGCCTTGCTCCCACTGGGGGGGATTCCGATTTTGGCTCGGACGCTTCTGGTATTGGAAGCCTGTCCTGCCATTTCCGAGTTGATTGTAGTCACCCGAAGCGATCTGATTCCCATGGTTGCGAATCTCTGACGGGATTTTTCTATCTCGAAGGCGGCAAAGGTTGTGGCTGGGGGGATGGACCGCACCCATTCTGTGCTGAACGGTGTGCGCGAGTGCAGCCCTCAGGCAGAGCTGATTGGCATTCATGATGGAGCCCGTCCTTTGGTTACGGCTGAGGTTCTGGAAAAGGTGATTGCGGCAGCGGCTCTCTCTGGGGCTGCCGCCCCTGGTGTTCCAGTGCAGGATACCATCAAACGGGCAGAGGCAGGGCGCATTCTGGAGACTCCGGATCGGGCTGAGCTTTTTGCCGTTCAGACCCCTCAGGTATTCGAGGCCTCTCTCATCCTTGCGGCCCTTACCCAGGCAGAACAGGAGGGGGTTGTGCTTACCGATGACTGTGGCGCGGTGGAGCGTCTTGGAATGACAGTCACGCTCACTGAGGGTACTTATGAAAATTTAAAGATTACCACCCCTGTCGATCTTGTGATGGGAGAAGCTATTTTGGCATGGAGGGAACAGAGATGAGGATTGGTCATGGATACGATGTTCATCGGCTGGTCGAGAATCGGGCGCTGATACTGGGAGGAGTAGAGATCCCGCACGATCGGGGGCTGCTGGGGCATTCGGATGCCGATGTTTTGACCCATGCGTTGATGGATGCTCTTTTAGGGGCGGCCGGCCTCTGGGATATTGGCCATGCTTTCCCTGATAGTGATGATTCCTTTAAGGACATTTCCAGCCTGGTGCTTTTGGAACGGGTGATGACAATGCTGGAGGATCGGGGATATAAAGTGGGGAATGTGGATACGACGATTTTGGCGCAGCAACCAAAGCTGGCATCTTATCTTCCGCTTATGCGAAGGAATTTGGCCGTGATTTTGAAGGTGTCGGAAGACAGAATCAATATTAAAGCTACCACCGAAGAGGGACTTGGGTGGACCGGCAGGGAAGAGGGCATGGGTGCCCATGCGGTCTGTATTCTGGAAGAGGGATAAAAGGAACCAACGCTCCTCCCAAACATAAGATGAGGTGAGAGGAGTGTTGTTCGTGTTGCCATATTATTTGATCGCATGCCGTTCTCTCACTTACGCGCAGAGAACTTCTTTCATACTGGAGCGAGTCGGGATCACAGCTCCCATCCAAAGAACGCCCACCGACATTGCGGAAGGAGGGTGCAGTTATATGGTCCGCGTTCCGGAACGGCATCTCTCGGCGGCGCTTGCCGCACTGACACGGGCGGAGATGACCCCATCCAAGATTTATTTGAATGACTTAGATGGAGGCGTCCGTGAGGTGGAGGGATAGATATGATCTATTTGGACAGCGCCGCCACGACCCTTCAAAAACCGGCTGTGGTTTCCGAAGCGGTATCCAATGCCATTGGAAGATTGGCGAGTCCGGGGCGAGGCGGTCATCGTCCCGCCATGCTGGCTGCGGAAGTGATGTTTCAGTGCAGACAAGAGGCGATGAAGCTATTTGATGTTCCTTCCCCCGATCAGGTAGTCCTTACCTGCAATGCCACACACGGCCTGAATATTGCGATTCAAAGCCTGGTGAAGCCGGGAGATACCGTTTTGATTTCCGGTTACGAACACAATGCGGTCACTCGACCTCTGACCGCTCTGGGTGCCAATATAAAGGTGGCCACATCTCCTCTGTTTGAACAGGAAATTCTGTTAGACGATTTTAGAACGAAGCTAACCGGGGAGGTTTCCTGCGCCATCTTCACCCATGTGTCCAATGTGTTTGGCTATATCCTGCCGATCGGGGAGATGGCTGCCCTTTGCAGGGAACGGAGGATCCCCTTTATTTTGGATGCCTCTCAGTCAGCGGGCTGCATTTCCATCAGTCTCTCCAAGCTGGGGGCAGAATTCATTGCCATGCCAGGGCACAAAGGCCTCTATGGCCCGCAAGGAACAGGACTTTTGCTCTGTGGACAGAAGGGACGGCCTGTTTTGTATGGGGGGACGGGGAGTGTCTCTCTCCAACAGGAGATGCCGGATTTTCTGCCGGATCGACTGGAGGCCGGGACGCAAAACGTCTGTGGCGCGGCTGGTCTTCTGGAAGGCTTGCGTTATGTCCGCAGGCGAAAACCGGAGGAGATTTTAAGGCATGAGCAGGCGCTTCTGGCCATTGGGAAGAGGGGGCTGTCCCGCATTGGCGGAACGACGGTTTATGCGTCAAGCCGCCCGGAGCGGCAGACGGGGGTCCTTTCC
This sequence comes from Oscillospiraceae bacterium, assembly GCA_020025395.1. Lineage (GTDB taxonomy): Bacteria > Bacillota > Clostridia > Oscillospirales > Oscillospiraceae > JAHHSE01. The sequence goes on along the minus strand of JAHHSE010000105.1, from coordinate 2,728 downwards.
TTTCGGATACGGGGTCTGGATTGCGAGGAGGCAGGGGAGCAATTGGGAAGAGCCGGAATTGCGGTCCGGGCAGGTTACCACTGCGCCCCTTACGCCCACCGCTCTGCCGGAACGCTGGAAGGAGGAACGGTTCGAATCAGTGTTTCGGCCTTTAATCGTTCTCGGGAAATGCAGATCCTTTGTGATGCAGTGGGACAAATCTCCAAGAAAAAGAGCGGAGGACCATGAGGTCATCCGCTCTTTCCTCTTTTCAGAAAATTAAAGAAAAATTCATAGGAAGTTTCCTTGCTAATTTAATGTGGATACCGTATAATTAAAAAGATAAGGATATCATGCTGATGGGAAGAGGAGCAAAGGAGGATGAGGTGCAGATGGATACCGTTGTACAGGTTCTCTCTACCTTGCCACGCTATATCCGATTGATTACGATTTTCGATCTTATTGACATCGCTATCACAGCATTCCTGGTCTATAAGCTGATTCAGCTGGTCCGAAAGAGCAGAACGGCTCAGGTGGCGAAAGCCATTGTTTTAATGGTGCTGATTTTGCTGGCTTCCTCTATTCTGCATCTGAATGTAATTAACTTTATTCTTGGCCGGGCCATGGAGTTGGGTCTTTTGGCCCTGGTGATTGTATTTCAGCCGGAGATCCGGCGCTTTTTGGAGCAGGTGGGCAGCGGGTCCATTGGAGAGATTCTCTTTGGACGCACCGCAACCACTTCCAGTGAAGTAGAGGAGGCCATCTCTCAAACGGTGGCAGCCTACACGGCGCTGTCCAAGGACAAGGTTGGTGCCCTGATGGTTTTTGAACGCAAAACTCCTTTGGATGAGTTTATCAAAACAGGGACCGCTCTAAACTCCACAGTCAATGCGGAATTATTGAAAAACCTTTTCTGGAATAAGGCCCCTCTTCATGATGGAGCCATCATCGTTCGGGAGGGAAGGATTATTGGGGCTGGCTGCGTCCTGCCTCTCTCCGGAAATGTCAACCTCTCCCGTGATTTGGGGATGCGCCACCGGGCGGGGATCGGAATGAGTGAGAGCTCAGACGCTGTGGTGGCCATTGTCTCAGAGGAGACAGGATCGATTTCCGTGGCAGTGAGTGGAATGCTCAAGCGGCATCTGGCGCCTGAGACGCTGGAACGGGTCCTCCGCGGGGAGCTGATTCCGGAGCCGACCGAGCCGGTTGTGGCGAAGCTTTCCATTCTGGACCGCTTCAAGAAAAAGGAGGCGGAGGGGCATGAATAGGCTGAAGGAGAGCAGGGCGTTTTATATCGTGATCTCCGTCCTGATCGCATTTGGAATGTGGCTCTATGTAGTTAGTGAGCTGAATCCGGATTCCAGTGTCTCCATTAAAAATGTTCCTATTACGATCACCGGGCAGGATGTGCTGGACAGCCGGGGACTGATGATAACGCAGCAGAGCATCCAGGATCTGGACCTTTATGTAACCGGTAAGCGAAACTCCCTCATCAAGCTCACCAGTGAAAATGTCACGGTGACAGTGGATGTTTCCTCTCTGGCCAATGAGGGGGAGCATGAGCTCCGCTGCAACATCGCATTGCCCAGCACCATTACCACGGGGACGGTAGCGGTGGCAGACCGAGGAAATCATCGAATCAGGCTTACAGTGGAAAAACGGACCAGTAAAACAGTGGAGGTCAGAGGGGAATTTTTGGGCAGCGTAGCGGAGGGATATCAGGCGGATGCCTTTATTTTGTCCCCCTCCAGCCTTTCGATCTCCGGTCCGGCGAATCTGGTGAACCAGATTGACTATGCTGAGGTAACTTTAAACGCGGGAGAGCTGGACAGCACCTATTCCGGCATCCTTCCCTTTGAATTTGTCACCTATGATGGAAGCAGACTGAAATCGGATGTGGTGGAGGCGGGAAGCGCCAGTATCTATACCGTCTATCCTATTGTGAAGGTGCGGGAGGTCCCGCTGACTGTTCGCATTGTCTCAGGCGGGGGAGCCACCAAGGAGGATGTGACCTGTACCATTTCTCCCTCCTCCATTCAGGTCTCCGGTGAGGAGAAATATATGGATCAGCTGGAGGAAATCTTCTTGGGGACCATTGAGTTATCTAAGGTGAATAAGATTGCGGCCTTCCATTTCCCCATCCAGCTTTCCGGGGAGCTGACCAATGAAAGCGGTGTGACCGAGGCGGTTGTAACCATTCAGGTGGATGGACTCAGCAGTAAAACATTGGAGACGGCCAATATCGAGATTATCAATGAGCCTGCGGGCTATACGGCAGAAGCTGTGACCCAATCCCTCAATATCACGGTCCGAGGACCGGAGGAGCTGGTAGGGCAAATCCAGCCCAGCCAGATTCGGGTGGTAGCCGATCTGGCGGAACAGGGACCTTCGGCAGGTCAATTCCGTGTCCCGGTCAAAATTTACCTGGATGGGGCAGAGGCGGTTGGTGTGGTGGGAGACAGCTATTCCATCTCAGTCAACCTGTCCAGATAAGGAGAACGATATGACACAAACAGCAAAAGTAAGACGAATTTTCCCGACAGGTGTGGCAGAGGTGGCGGTAAAGCGGATCAGTGCCTGTGCCCACGACTGCTCCAAATGTGCCAGCGGCGGATGCAAGATACTGGATCATCCGGACCTGATGGTAAGAGCCTATAATGGACCCGGTGCGCAAGCGGGTGACCTGGTGATGGTAGAAAGCTCCAGCAGGCGCATCCTGTCTATGGCGGCCGTGGTATACCTCCTTCCC
>JAHHSE010000104.1 GCA_020025395.1 Oscillospiraceae bacterium | reverse complement strand
GAATTCGAGTCCCGCGCCAGAGAGGAATCCTGTCATCTTTTTCAGAAGGAGGTGAGCGAAAATGGCTAATATGGCACCCAAAAAATGTCCCATGCCCACCCAGGACCCCATTCTCCGCTCCCGGAATTTTGAGGAGGTGGCCCTGGGCTACACCCCGGAAATGGCGGTGGAGGAGGCCAGACGCTGCTTGGACTGCAAGCACAGACCCTGTCACTCCGGCTGCCCCGTGGGCATCGATATCCCCGCCTTTATTCAGAAGGTGGCGGAGGAGGATTTCTCCGGGGCCTATGAAGTGCTGGAGCGGTCCACCACCCTGGCAGCGGTGTGCGGGCGGGTCTGCCCCCAGGAGACACAGTGCGAGGGGAAATGTGTCCGTGGAATCCGGGGGGAGCCGGTGGCCATCGGACGGCTGGAACGGTTTGTGGCCGACTGGCATCGGGCCCACACCCGTGCCCCTTTGGAAAAATGCCCCTCCAACGGGCATAAGGTGGCCATTGTTGGCTCCGGACCCAGTGGACTGGCCGCCGCCGGAGACCTTGCCAAGCTGGGCTATGCGGTCACGGTTTTTGAGGCGCTCCATCTCCCCGGCGGGGTTTTGAGCTATGGGATCCCGGAGTTCCGCCTGCCCAAGGCCTTGGTCCGGAAGGAGATTCAGGATCTGGCCCAGATGGGGGTGGATTTCCAGACCAATATGGTCATCGGAAAGATCCTCACTGTGGATGAGCTGCTGGAGGAGGAGGGGTATGAGGCGGTGTATCTGGCCTCCGGGGCCGGTCTTCCCTCCTTTATGGGCATTCCGGGAGAGAGCCTCAACGGGGTTTGCTCCGCCAACGAATACCTGACACGGGTCAATCTGATGAAGGCCTATCTTCCGGGGAGTCACACCCCCATGCTGACAAGCCGTCGGGTTGCGGTGGTGGGAGGTGGAAACGTGGCGATGGATGCCGCCCGCTGCGCCAAGCGCCTGGGGGCGGAGGAGGTCTCCATCGTCTATCGCCGCAGCATGGAGGAGCTTCCCGCCCGGGAGGAAGAGGTAGAGCACGCCATGGAGGAGGGGATTGTCTTCCGCCTGCTGACAAACCCCATTGAAATTCTGGGGGATGAGAGGGGACGGGTCCGTGGAATGACCTGTGTGGAGATGGCCCTGGGGGAGCCGGACGCCTCCGGCCGCCGCCGCCCCATTCCCAAGGAGGGCAGCGACTTCACCCTGGAGGTGGACACCGTCATCATGTCCATCGGCACCTCCCCCAACCCCCTTCTTCGCAACACCACACCGGGACTGGACACCGACCGCCGGGGCTGTATCCTGACCAACGGGGAGGAGGGACGCACCAGCCGTCCCGCCGTCTATGCGGGAGGGGATGCCGTCACGGGGGCCGCCACCGTCATCCTGGCTATGGGGGCGGGGAAACAAGCTGCCGCCGCCATTCAGCGTTATATCCAGGAAAAATAATACGATCAGTTTTAAAAAAGAAGAAAGAGCGCTGCGGAATCTCCATTCTGCAGCGCTCTTTTTTCATTCTGCCCGATCCGTGTGGGGGGCAGTTGATTCCTCGCTTTTTCCCTGTTTTCGGATGAGGGAAGGCATCGGCCCATACTGATTGGGTCCTGCCCGCAGAAGGCGGGGCACAGGTGCGGCGCTTCGGCGGATCCGGCCAATCATGCCTGGGTGAGGGTGAAGGTGAACTCGGTCACTCCCTCCGAGCTGGTCACAGTGATGTTTTCCTTGTGGTTGTCCAGAATGGTCTTCACAATGTAGAGCCCCAGGCCTACCCCGTCCCGGTCCACACTGCGGGAGCGGTCCGTCTTGTGAAAGCGGTCAAAGATCAGCTTCAGCTCCTCCGGAGGGATGGTCTCCCCGGTATTTCGGACCGACACCCAGGCCTTGCCCCCTTTGACCGCGATTTCCAGGCCCAGCTGTGTTCCGGGGGCAGAGAACTTGATGGCATTGTCCAGCAGGTTGTAGCAGACCTGGGTAATGGAATCCGGGTCTCCCCAAACCTGGACCGGCTCTTCGGGCAGACTGGTTTCCACATCCAGATCCTTCTGGTTGATCTTTCCCTCCAAGCTGACCAGCACCCGGAGAAGGACCTCCGTGATATCAAACCGCTCCTGGGTGGTGATATTTTCCGCCGCCTGGAGCCGGGAGAGATCCAGCATCCGCCGGACCAGCCGGGAGAGCCTGCGGGTCTCGGAGGAGACCGTCTGAAGAGCCTCCTTCTGTTTTTCCGGGGGAATGGTCCCATCCAGAATCCCGTCGGCGAAGCCGGCGATGGTGGTCATAGGGGTTTTCAGCTCATGAGAGATGTTGGCGATGAACTCGCTTCGCTCGGCCTCCGCCTGGGCCAGGGAATCCGCCATATTGTTAAAGGCCACCGCCAGCTCGGCGATTTCATCCTGCCGATTGCCCACATCCACCCGGACCTGAAATTCCCCGTGTCCAAATTTCTTGGCCGCCTCCGCCATCTCCTTCAGGGGACGGACCTGATGGCTGGAGGTCACGGAGCTGGTGAGGAAGGCGATGAAGATCACCACCACCGCCAGAAACAGAAAAATGGTGGAGAGGGCCCGCCACATCTCCGTCAGAGAGTCTGTGGAGGCCGCAACCAGAACGATTCCGGTCTGGGTGGGGGAGACCACCATGGATCCCGAGCTGAACTGGGCCAGATTGATCATAATGGGACGCATGGAGAGGTACCGTTTTTCCATGAACAGGCCACCCAGGGTGCTCATCCCGTCAAACGCCCCTCTGGCCCGAAAGCTGGACAGGGTGTCCTTGGACAGATACAGTCCGGTGAGGTCCACCAAGGAGCCGTTGGACCCGGCACAATAGATGATCTCTCCATCATTTTCCGCCAAAATCACATAGGCGTTGGCGGCCCGTGCCGCCGAGGAGACATAAAGCCGAAAATATTCATTGCGAAATCCCATTCCCTGGGTCAGCATCTCTCCGGTCAGGGAGGCGATATTCTCCGCGTTTTGGGCCAGACTGTCCTGTTTGGCGGAGATGGTGTACCGATAGGAGACCCCGGCAAAGGTCCCGCCCAGGAGCAGGAAGGAGGTCAGAATCACGGCGGCCATCATGGTAAACTGTCTGGTATATAAGCTCTTCACATCCTTCTCCCCCCTCCTCGCTGCATTGGGTCACTGCTGGGTGGACAGCTCGAATTTATACCCCACGCCCCAGACGGTCTTCAGGCTCCACTGGTCACTGACCCCCTCCAGTTTTTCCCGCAGCCGCTTCACATGGACATCCACCGTTCGGGAATCACCGAAGTAATCAAAGCCCCAAACCTCATCCAGAAGCTGATTTCGGGTAAAGACCCGGTTGGGGGAGGCCGCCAGATGGTGGAGTAGCTCCAGCTCCTTGGGCGGGGTGTCCACTTTTTTCCCATTGACGGTCAGTTCATAGGAATCCAGATCCACGATGAGCTTGTCGAAGGTAAGGCGCTTTCCGCCACCCTCTCCCTCCTCCTCGCCGCAAAACCGACGGAGGACCGCGTGGATCCGGGCCAGGACCTCCTTCATTTCAAAGGGCTTTACAATATAGTCATCCGCCCCGGCCTCCAGACCGGTGACCTTGTCGGCGGTCTCCCCTTTTGCCGTCAGCATAATGACCGGGGTGCGCCCCTCCTCCCGAATTTTTTTCAGGACTCCCCAGCCGTCCAGCACAGGGAGCATGAGATCCAGCAGGACCAGGTCGGGCTTCTCACTGCGAAACAGCTCCACACCCTTGCCCCCATCCGGGGCCACCATAATTTCAAAGCCTTCTTTTTCCAGGTAGAGGTGCAAAAGCTCCGCGATATTGGAGTCGTCCTCTACCACAAGGACCTTCCGAGGCATAAAAACACCGCCTTTTCAACTTTCTTTTAGGATAAGGGAAACGCTGCCGGGGTGGGTGAATTTTTTGTAAATTGCGGGGGCTTTCTTTAGGGGGCGCGGTCAATTTCCACCACGGCGCAATAGGGTCCCCCCTCCAGGGAGGCCACCCCCTCCCTGACCGCTTGGGAGAGGGTTTCCTCCTGCATCCGAAATTCATAGGGGGCCACCACATCAAAGATCAGATTGGTGTGGTCGGGTCCCTCGGACATACGAAAGTCATGGAGGGTGAGGGCGGGGTCGATGCCGTGGAGGAGGTCCGTCACCTGCTGACGGAGCCGAGTGGTCTCTCCGTCCTGACAAACGGGGTCCATGTGGATCACCGCCTCAATCCCGTAAACCGCCTTGATCTCCCGCTCCACATGGTCTATCACATCATGGACGGTCACAATGTCACAGTCGGCGGGGACCTCCGCGTGAAGGCTCATCATCCGCCGGCCCGGACCGTAGTCATGGAGGATCATATCATGCACGCTGAGCAGCTCGGGGCGGGAGAGGACCCTCTCCTCAATGGAGGTTAGGAGGGCGGGGTCGGCAGGGGTACCCAGAAGGGGGTCCACCGTATCCTTGATGGAGCTCCAGCCGGTCTTGATGACAAAGAGGGAGACCGCAAAGCCAACCCAGCCGTCCATTTGAAGATTCAGAAAACGCCCTGCCAGAAGCCCCAGAAGAACGGTGCCTGTGGCGGCGGTGTCGGCAAGGGAATCGGCGGCGGTGGCCAGCATGGCGGTGGAGAGGATCCGCCTGCCCAGGGTCCGGTTAAAGAGGCACATCCAGATCTTGACCAGAACGGAGAGACAGAGGATTCCGACAGAGAGCCAGGAAAATTCCACCGGGCTGGGGCGGAGGATTTTGTCCAGGGAGGATTTGAGCAGCTCCACCCCCACCAGAAGCACCAGCACAGAGACGAACAGGCCGGAAAGATATTCCATCCGCCCATGTCCGAAGGGATGGTTGTTGTCCGCCTTCTTGCCCGCCAGATAAAAGCCCAGAAGGGTGACCACGGAGGAGCCTGCGTCAGACAGATTGTTGATGGCATCCACCGTAATGGAGATGGCTCCGGTGAGAAGGCCTGCCATCAGCTTTAAAAGGGAGAGAAAAAGGTTGAGGAGAATCCCGGTGATCCCGGCCAGCCTCCCATAGGCCTGACGCACCGCGGGATCATCGGTTTGCTCCCAGTCCTTTACAAAATGCCGGATCAGAAATTCGGTCATGGAAATTCCTCCGCTTTCTTGGGATACAGATCAAAAAGGGGACAAAAAACGGCCTCCGAGGCCGTCTGCAGAAGGATACCCAATGGATTGGACCCCTATCTTATTTTATTTATTATAGCATACCCGAAAATCTCTGTCGAGGGAAAATCCCTCGAACCCTTTGGAAAAAAACCGCCCGGCATCCGAAGGGATGCCGGGCGGGAGACTGTCGAAAAACTCCTTCGGAGGTTTTCGACAAAGGGCTGCGGTCTGACCC
>JAHHSE010000103.1 GCA_020025395.1 Oscillospiraceae bacterium | reverse complement strand
AGGAAACCGAGCATCAGCCAGGTGATACACATATTCTACCTCCGAGGATTTAAACTTCTTTATGAATTAGGTTTGAAAGAAGGAGGCAATTTCCTCCCGTTCGTCCAAATGGAGGATCTGACCCTTGACCTCCTGATAGGTCTCATGACCCTTTCCGGCAAAGAGGAGGATATCGCCCTCTTGTCCCTCCGTCAAAGCGGCCCGGATGGCCTCCCTACGGTCAGAGATCATGCGGTAAGCCCCTTTGGAGGCCTCCATGCCGGGGAGCATATCGGCCAGAATGTCCTCCGGCTCCTCCCCGCGGGGATTGTCGCTGGTCAGGAAGGTGAGGTCGGAGAGCCGCCCTGCCACCTCTCCCATCAGGGGACGCTTGAGCTTATCCCGGTTGCCGCCGCAGCCCACCAGACAGATCAGCCGTCCCTTGGTAAAGGGGCGGAGGGCATTTAAAGCGTTTTCCAGGGCATCAGGGGTGTGGCAGTAGTCCAGGATGACCGTATAAGGGGCGGGGGTTGGGACCACCTCCATCCTCCCCTTCACCCCGGATGCGTGGGAGAGGGCCTCCAGCGCCTTGGGCAGAGGAATGCCAAGATTGAGGGCGGAGGCCAGAACGGCCAGCCCGTTGTAGACAGAAAATTCGCCCGGAATGTGGAGGATGGCCCGGCCGAGATGCCCTTGGGCCAGGGCTTCAAACTGAACATGATCGGAGAAGAGCCGGAGATTTTCGGCGGTCAGATCGGCCTTCTGACAATGGGCGGCATAGGTGAAGACGGGACCGGAGAGCTGCGTTCTGTAAAGGCGTCCGCTATCATCATCCAGATTGAGGATGGAGAGGTCACTTTGGGCAAAAAGGAGGGCTTTGGCCTGCCGATAGGCCTCCATGGTGCCGTGATAATCCAAATGATCCTGGGTGAGATTGGTAAAGATGCCCTGGGCGAAGCGGAGACCGGCGGTACGGTGTTGGACCAGAGCGTGGGAGGAGACCTCCATCACCACATGGGTACAGCCTGCGTCAGCCATCTGCCGAAAGAGGGATTGCAGCTCATAGGATTCCGGCGTGGTTCGATGGGCCTCCAGCTCCTGTGCGCCGATCATATTTCGGTTGGTGCCAATGAGGCCCACAGTGGTCTCCAGACACTCTTCCAGAAGGCCCTTCAGCAGGGTGGTGGTGGTGGTTTTTCCGTTGGTGCCGGTGACCCCGATCAGGGTCATCTGATCAGCGGGTCTTCCAAACCAGTTGGCCGCGAGGAGGGCCAGGGCCAAACGGGAATCGGGAGTGACCAGCCAAGGACCCTCCGTTTGGGGCGGGATCTCACAGAGGGCGGCCGCGGCCCCCTTTTCCAGGGCGCAGGGGAGGAAGGTATGTCCATCGCTCACCGTTCCACGCAGGGCCGCAAACAGAGCACCCGGCTTGGTTTGACGGGTGTCATAGCTGATGGAGGTAATTTCAGTCTCCAGATCAACATGGGCGGAGGTAATCTCCACACCCTTCAGCAAGTCCTTCAGTTTCAAGTATAACACTCCAATACCAGTAAATTGACAGCGGGAACCGAAATCAGTCCTGAATAGTATTGTCCGCAAACCGGACCTCTACTACGGTCCCCAAAGGAACCTGGGTACCCGCCGGTATCGATTGACTGCCCGCCACAGTGGAAGAGCTGTCATAGTCGGAGACACCGGTGGCCTTCATATACAGGCCGGCTTGGGTCAGGGCCTCCTGCGCGGCCTTCGGGGTCTTTCCGATGACTTTGGGGACGGTGACGGTTTTTTCCGACTTGGCCTCCCCCAGATAGAGGATGATCTCGCTTCCGCCGGGGACGGTGGCGCCTATGGCGGGGATCTGGTCGGTGACAACGGTGCCGTCACCCACGGTCCGATAGGTAAGGCCCACCTTGGCAAGGAGGCGCTCGGCCTCGGAGAGGGGGAGATCGGTAATCTTGGGCACCATGGTATCCACATCAGAAAGCTCGCTTTCGGTATATTGCTTTTCCACACCCATATGGTCCAAAATATCCGCCAGGAGCTGGCCCGCAATGGGGGCCGCCATACCGCCGCCGGAGATATACTGTCCGCTGGGGGTGTAGCTGCTGTTCGGGGAGGCGGTTTTGGGAGAGTCCAGAGCGACGAGGACAATAACCTTTGGGTCGTTGGCAGGGGCAAAGCCCAGGAAAGAGACCACATACTCCCCCTTGACCAGAGTCTGTGAGGTGCCGGTTTTTCCGCCGATGCGGTAACCTGCCACATAGGCGTTTTTACCGGTCCCCTCACTGACCACCTGCTCCAGGATGGCGCGGGTCCGCTCCGAGGTCCGTTCGCTGATGACCTGGCGGATCTCCGTGGTGTCCACATGCTTTATCACATTCCCCTCGCTGTCTGTAATAGAGTCCAGCACATGAGGGGTGAAGAGGTGTCCGCCATTGATGGCGGCAGAGGTGGCGCAGAGCATCTGCAGGGGGGTGACGGTGAGTCGCTGACCGAAGGAGGCGGTGGCCAGGGAAGAGATTCCCTCCTCACTGGTAAAGAAGTCCTCATCCCAGATTACGCTGCCTGCCTCACCTTGCATATCCACCTCCGTGAGGTTCAGGAAACCGAAGTCCCGCAGATATTGATAGAAGGTCTTGGCCCCCAGCTTTTGCCCGATAGCGATGAAGGAAGGGTTGCAGGAATTCATAACGGCCTGGGGAAGGGTCTGGCTTCCGTGGCCCTGATGCTTATGACAGCGGATGGTGTAGCCGGCGATCTGGACGGAGCCGGAGCAGTAAAAGGTATCATTTTCATCCACCACACCGGATTCCAGGGCGGCGGCCAGAACCAGAGCTTTAAAGGTAGAGCCGGGCTCATAGGTGTCGCTCACCGCCTTGTTTCTCCACTGGAGGTTTCTGGCGTTGGCGACGGCTTCATTGTACGCCTCCTCACTGACCGTGGGATCGGCCTTGAGGGTTTCCAGCTTTGTCTTCAGGACGGGATCATAGATGTCGCTGGGATGGTTCAGATCATAGGTGGGGGCATTGGCCCAGCCCAAGATGGCGCCGCTGTTGGGGTCCATGGCGATGGCAAAGCCCCCCTTTTGGGCATCGGAGTTGGCAATTCCCTGGGCCAGGGCCTTTTCGCAGTAGTGTTGGATGGTGGCATCCAGGGTGAGAGTCAGGTCAAAGCCATCCAAACCGTCGATGTAGTTTTCATAGCGGAAGAGAAGCTCGGTTCCGGCTCCGTTTCGGGCGGTGACAACACGGCCTACCTCGCCGGCAAGCTCCTTTTCGTACATGGCCTCCAGGCCATAGGCGCCGGCGTTTTCCGCATTGACAAATCCGATGACCTGGGCGGCAAGGGTGGAGTTGGGGTAATAGCGCATGGTGGTAGGCTGAACCACGATTCCGGGGGAGAGGTGATTTTCCGTAATAAAAGCCCGGACCCTGGTGGAGACCTCCTCCTCAGTTTTTTTGGCGATGGGCTGATAGGCGGAATTGGTTTTTGCCAGACGGGCCAGGATATCATCCTTTGGGACCCCCAGGATCTCAGACAGGCCTTGGGCGATAAAGTCATTGGTGGGTTCCGGATACTGGGGGAGGGGCTTGTTTTTTTCCCGTGCGGTCTCTACGGCTTTGGCGTAGTTTTCCTGAAGCATGAGTACATCACGGGGGGAGAGGATGATGTCATGAACGGTGGCGGACATGGCCAGAATGGCCCCCTGACTGTCATAGATGGTCCCCCGTTTGGCGGCCACCGCCTTGTCACCGGTTTGCTGTTCTACCGCTCTCTGCTTGTAGAACTCGTGATCTGTGATCTGAATCTTCCAGAGCTTTAGGAAAAGGGGAATAAAGATTACCATCCCAAAGATCAGCATCAAAAACATGGTGCGCCGGAAGATGGTTCGATTGGCACGGCGGTCCCTGTTGGGAGGTCGGAAGGGATGAACATGATCGGCCATAGCGGTCCTTTCTGCGGGAGAAGGGCGCAAGAAATATGAGATTTCTTCCGCCCTTCTGTCTATGTTATCGTTCTTCAAGATGGTATGCACAAATCACTCAAAATATGAGATGAGCTTGTGGAGGAGTTCCCCAAAGGTTTGTCCCAGAGTGGCGGTGGGGCTGTCGTCCTCATATACCACAATGCTGTCGCTGCCGGAGAGGTCCATATAGTGGATCTGGCTCTCCTGGGGACGGACCATCCGGCCCTCTGCGGTTACTTTGGATTCAATGCTTTTCAGATCGAAGGCCAGCTCATATTGCGCCATCAGATGGGCTTCCTGGGCCTTGAGATCGTGATATTCCTGCTGGAGGGTGACTACATCGTTGGACAGGGCAGTCAGCTGAGCATAGCTGAAGAGTACCATAGCGGCAAAGACAGCGATGGAAAGGCTGCCGATGAGGGCAAAGGGAGAGATACGGCCCGCCTCCCTGGTTTGGATCCGGGGCCGGGCGGTGTTTTTTTCTCTTGGCAGGACTCTGGGGCGAGAGGGTTCCGTGCGGCCGGGAAAACGAATTGTGTTTCCGTCTCGATAAGGGTCGCAGGTCGAGGTGCCATAGTTGCTGTATCTGATTTTACGGGCCGCTTCCGCCATGGGGGACACTCCAATCTTTTCTTAGGTAATCGTCGGGAAGAAAGGGGGGCGGGCCAAGTGGAGGGGAAAACTCAAGACAGCTTTTCCGCCACCCGCAGCTTGGCACTGCGTGCCCTGGGATTTTCGGCCAGCTCCTCTGCCCCGGGGAGGATGGGCTTACGGGACAGGAGCCTGACATGGGGAGATTTTCCACATACACAGATGGGAAAATCCGGTGGACAGGTACATCCACGGGCCAGATCGGCAAGGGCGCTCTTCACAATTCGATCCTCCAGGGAATGGAAGGAGATCACCGCAAGGCGCCCTTCCGGGGCCAGAAGGCGGACAGCGGAACGCATCATGGAATCCACAGCGGTCAGCTCATCGTTGACGGCGATACGAATGGCCTGAAAGGTGCGTTTCGCGGGATGCTGTTTTTCCCGCAGGGCGTGACCCGGCATGGCACCCTTGATGACATCCACCAGTTCCAGGGTCGTTTCAATGGGTTTTTCGGACCGGGAACGGAGGATGGCGGCGGCAATTCTTCCTGCGTAGCGCTCCTCTCCGTATTGATGGATGATCTGAGAGAGCCGCTCCTGGGGCCAGGTATTCACGATCTCATAGGCGGTAAGAGGGGAGGAGCGGTCCATCCTCATGTCCAGAGGGGCGTCCGCCATATAGGAAAAGCCCCGGCTGGCATCGTCCAATTGAGGAGAGGAGACACCCAAATCAAAGAGCATCCCGTCCAGGGGAGGGGCCTCCGCCTGGGTCAGCAGCTTGTCCAGATCATGGAAATTTCCGTGAATCAGGGTGACCTTATCCAGATAGGGGGCCAGCTTTTCCCTGGCGGCATCAATGGCGGCCCGGTCCCGGTCGATACAGAAAAGATGACCGGTGGTCAGGGCTTTGACAATTTCCAGCGAGTGCCCGGCCCGTCCCAATGTGCCGTCCAGATAGGTTCCGTCCGGGCGGATG
>JAHHSE010000102.1 GCA_020025395.1 Oscillospiraceae bacterium | reverse complement strand
GACTCACCCGATAGCCGCTCCGGGGAGCGGCCTCCACATAGCCCTCGGCGGAGAGGAGGCCGTAGGAACGCTCCACCGTGGTGAGGCTAAGGCCCAGATGTTCCGAAAGACGCCGTTTGGAGGGGAGTTTTTCCCCCGCCTCCAAGGCCCCGCTCCGAATCTGAGAGACGACATAGCGATAGAGCTGCTCATATAGAGGGGGGCCGCCCTCCTGAAAGATAGGGGTAAGCTCTGTCATAAGGGTTCCTCCAATCTGGCCCTTTAAAATACTTATAAACTGGATATTTTAAGAGGGTCAGTTATTTGTTATTATAATATCAGAAGATACGGGCCGGGTCAACCAGGAAGACGGCCCGGAGAAGGAGGAAGGACCCCATGCACCCCAGAAATCAAAAACTCTATTACCTGGTGGCGGCGGCCCTCTTTGCCGCAGCCATTACCGTTACCACCGCCTATGTCCTGCACATTCCCATCCCCATGACCAGCGGCTATGTCCACCTGGGAGATGCCCTGATCTACCTCTGCGCCGCCCTTCTGCCCATGCCCTATGCCATGGCGGCGGGGGCCGTCGGCGGGGCTGTCGCCGACCTTCTCACTGCGCCCATGTGGGCGCCTGGGACCTTTGTCATCAAGGCGATTATCTGCCTTTCCTTCACCCGGCGGCAGGAGAAGATTCTCTGTGTCCGAAATGTGGCTGCCGTGGGGGCGGCAGGGATCATCTCCCCTGTCCTATACTCCTTTTATAATGTCTTTCTGGCGGGGACCTGGGCGGCCTTCTGGCCCCAGTTTGTGGGTACGCTGGTTCAGGCGGTGGGCAGCGGGATTGTCTTTTTGGTTCTGGCCTACGGAGGGGATAAGGTAAAGCTGAAGGACCGCCTCACTGCCGATCTCCGCTGAACCTTCGGAATTTGCTTGCTTTTACCTCCTGGAACGGGTATGATAAACGAGAGATGGCCAGGTCCCGGTTCGGAAGAGGCCGGGACCTGGCTCAATTTTATCTGGAAAAGGAAAGAAGCAACGATGCTGTTTGATACCCATGCCCACTATGATGCGGATGCCTTCGATTCGGATCGGGATCAGGTTCTCTCCTCCCTGCCCCGGTCCGGTGTGGAGCTGGTTCTATGTCCGGGCTGTGATTTGGAATCCAGCCGTATGGCGGCGGCGCTGGCGGAGACCTATCCCCATGTCTATGCCGCCGTGGGCATTCATCCCGAAAATGTAGAGGGGGTTCCCCTGTCCCAGCTGGACCGGATCGAGGCTCTTGCCGCCTGCAGCAGGGTCAAGGCCATCGGGGAGATCGGCCTGGATTACTACTGGGTGAAGGAGGAGGAGGGGAGAAAAAAGGAGCGGGAATTTTTTGATGCCCAGCTCTCCCTGGCGGAAAAGCTGGACCTGCCTGTGGTGGTCCATGACCGGGAGGCCCATAAGGACAGCCTGGATCTGGTGAAAGCCCACCCAAAGACCAGGGGGGTGTTTCACTGCTATTCCGGCTCGGTGGAGGATGCCAGGACTCTGGTGAGCTTGGGCTGGATGCTCTCCTTCACCGGGGTAATTACCTTTAAAAACGCCAGAAAGGCCATTGAGGTGCTGGAGTGGGCCCCGCTGGACCGGATTATGATCGAGACCGACGCGCCCTATATGGCGCCAGAGCCTTATCGGGGCAAGCGAAACGATTCCCGCTACCTCTACCGCATGGCGGAAACCATTGCCGGGGTAAAGGGGATCTCCACGGAGGAGGCCGCTCGAATCACCACGGAAAACGGAAGGAGATTTTTCGGGATATGATGACCATTTCTTATGAATACGAAGGCGCCCTTTATATCAATCTCACCAACCGCTGTGACTGCCGCTGTGTCTTCTGTCTCCGTCACAACGGACACAAAGGCTCTATCTATGCAGACGACCTTTGGCTGGAGCATGAGCCAACCCGGGAGGAGGCTCTGGAAAATCTTCTCAACCGGGATCTGGCCGCCTATCCGGAAATTGTATTCTGCGGCTTTGGGGAGCCCACCTACCGCCTGGAGGATATCCTTTGGCTGGTAGATGAGATGAAGAAGGCGGTGCCCCAGCTGCCCCCCATCCGAATCAATACCAACGGACACGCAAATCTGATTTCGGGCCGGGACATGACCCCGGAGCTGCAGGGACGCATTGATGTGATTTCTATCTCCCTCAACGGCTCCACCAAGGAGGAGTATTGCGCGGTCACCAAGCCCAGGGACGGGGAGGCGGCCTGGGAGGCGATGCTGGAGTTTACCCGGAGGGCCGTCAGGTATGTGCCCCAAGTGGTGATGACCATTGTGGACCAGAACAAGACCCCGGAGGAGATTGAGGCCTGTCGGACCATGGCGGAGGAACTTGGGGCCACCCTGCGGGTCCGCTCGTACATTGAGGACTGAAAGATGAAGGTATCCTATCGGGGGCTGTCCCCCAAGATCGCGTCAGGGGCGTACCTGGCGCCCAATGTCTCCGTGATTGGAGATGTCACACTGGAAAAGGGGGTCTCCCTGTGGTATGGGGCGGTGGTCCGGGGAGACCAGGCCGCCATCCGGGTGGGGGAGGAGAGCAACATTCAGGACAACGCGGTGATCCATGTTTCGGATGCCCTGCCCACAGTGGTGGGAAGGGGGGTTACGGTGGGTCACGGGGCCATTCTCCACGGCTGTACCATAGAGGATCACTGTCTGATCGGCATGGGGGCCGTCCTGTTAAACCACTGTGTGGTGGGGAAGGACTCCATGGTAGCAGCCGGAGCGGTGGTCCCGGAGCGGATGGTGATTCCGCCCCGCAGCCTGGTGATGGGGACCCCGGCAAAGGTTCGGCGGATACTCAGCCAGGAGGAGGTGGAAAATATCCGCCACAGCGCCTCCGGATATCTAAGCCGGGCCAGGGAGCTTTTGGAAGAACAGGAATAAAAAAACGGTGGGGGACTTTTTCAGGTCCCCCACCGTTTTTATCGTGAGCCAAAGAGCGGTTCTATCAGCAAAGGGTAAAGCCGGCCGGCACAGTATCCTCCAGCATCAGCAGATGGAGCTGTTCCTTTCCATCCACCTCCTTGACAGCGGAGATGAGCATTCCGTTGGATTCCAGCCCCATCATTTTCCGGGGAGCCAGATTGGAGCAGGCAACCAGGGTCTTTCCCACCAGCTCTTCTGGCTCGTAATACTCATGGATGCCGGAGAGAATCTGGCGGGTCCTCCCCTCTCCGCAGTCCAGAGTAAACCGCAGAAGCTTCTTGCTCTTGGGGACGGCCTCACAGGCCAGGACCTTGCAGGTGATGAATTGGACCTTGACAAAGTCGTCAAAGGTAATATAGGAGGGAGCCTCTTCCGGGGCCTTTTCCCTGGAGGTCTTGGCCTCCTGTTTCAGAAGGGCGGCATGGGCCTCCTCCAGGGCTTTCAGTTCCTTGGCCATATCAATGCGGGGGAAGAGATTTTCCCCGCGGGTGACTGTGACCTGGGCGGGCAGGGAGCCAAAGTGACCGGCGCTCTCCCAGGTCTGAAGCGCCGGATCGGCTCCCAGCTGAGTGAAGATCTTCTCACAGGTCTGGGGCATAAAGGGAGTGAGAAGGACGGTGCAGAGCCGCACGCTCTCCAGCAGATTATAGAGAACACGGGCCAGACGAGGCCCCTTCTCCTCCTTCTCCTTGCTCAACACCCAGGGCTTGGTCTCATCTATATATTTATTGGCATGGCTGATGACCCGGAAGACATCCATCAGGGCGTCCTGAAAGGCGAATTTTTCCATATGGGCCTCATATTGGTCCCGGAGCGAGGCGCAGAGGGAGACCATCTCCCGGTCTTCAGGTCCCTCCTCCTGGCGGGCAGGGAGGGTGCCTCCAAAGTAGCTTCCCGTCATGGTCAGAGTCCGACTGACCAGATTGCCCAGATCGTTGGCAAGATCCACATTGATCCGGGTGATGAGACCTTCGTTGGAGAAGTTTCCGTCAGAGCCAAAGGGGAACTCCCGCATGAGAAAATACCGAAGGGCATCCACGCTGTAGCGCTCCGCCAGCAGGTAGGGGTCCACCACATTGCCCTTGGACTTGGACATTTTTCCCCCGTCCAGAAGAAGCCAGCCGTGACCATAGACCTTTTTGGGCAGGGGGAGATTCAGGGCCATGAGGATGGCGGGCCAGATGATGGAGTGGAAACGGACAATCTCCTTCCCCACAAAGTGGACATCGGCAGGCCAGAAGTCCTTAAAGTCGTGGAATTGATCGTTGTCATAGCCCAGGGCGGTAATATAGTTGGAGAGCGCATCGATCCACACATAGACCACATGGCCCGGATCAAAGTCCACGGGGACCCCCCATTTGAAGCTGGTTCGGGAGACACAGAGATCCTCCAGGCCGGGCTTAATGAAGTTATTCACCATCTCGTTGACCCGGGAGCGGGGTTCCAGGAAATCGGTGTTTTCCAACAGATCCCGAATCCGGTCTGAGTACTTGGACAGGCGGAAGAAGTAGGCCTCCTCCTGGGCGTCCGCCACCTCCCTTCCGCAGTCGGGGCACTTGCCCTCCACCAGCTGGCTGTCGGTCCAGAAGGACTCACAGGGTTTGCAGTATTTGCCCTCATACTTTCCCTTATAAATGTCTCCCTGGTCGTAGAGCTGCTTGAAAATCTTCTTGACCGCCTCCTCATGGTAGGGATCCGTGGTACGGATAAAGCGGTCATTGGAGATGTTCATGAGCTTCCACAGGTCCAGGACCCCGCGGGGTCCTTCCACAATGCTGTCCACAAACTGCTGGGGGGTGACCCCGGCTTCCCTGGCTTTGTCCTCGATCTTCAGTCCATGCTCATCGGTGCCGGTGAGGAAGAGGACTTCATGACCGGTGAGGCGCTTATACCGGGCCATGACATCGGCGGCGACGGTACAGTAGGCGTGGCCGATGTGGAGCTTGTCGCTGGGGTAGTAAATGGGGGTGGTGATATAGTATTTATTCTTGTTCATGGGAAGGGTCCTCCTGTTCAGCGGTTACATTCCAGAGCAGAACCATGCTGTGGGCGCCGCAGTATATGATGGAAAAGATCAGGGGGCAGAGGGCGGCAGGTCCATGCCCGTCGGCCAGAGAGACGCAGGAAAAGTAGATGGTCAGAAGGAAACACCAGAGGGTGACCTGGGTTCTGCCCCGATCGAAGGAGTGGTTTGCCATGCGGTAGAGGGAGAGCAGGGTGGCGATAATGGCCAGGACATGGTAGACATAATTGAGAGTCACAGGATCTCCGGCCTGCCCCTGATAGTAGAGGATGAGCCAAAGGCAGTAGGTAAAGGCGGGGAGGAGGAGAAGGGCGTTATATCTCCCGGTTCCCTCCCCGCGATAGTTTTGCTTTCCCAGAATTCCCACGCTGAGGCCGGAGAGGGCCATGAGCAGGGAGAGAAGGAGAAAGATGAGCCGCGGGGGGGTGGAATTGACATAATCCAAAACACCCAGAACGCCGGCCCCCAGGAGGAGGGCGGCGGAGAGGAGACAGGCCAGAGGGTAGACGGGCTTGGGACAGAAGAAGGCCCGGTCAAAGGGGAGAGCGGTTTTTTCCCGGAGAAGGCGGAAAGCCAAAAGGCCGAAGCCCAGGAAAACCGCCAGGGAAAAGAGAATC
>JAHHSE010000101.1 GCA_020025395.1 Oscillospiraceae bacterium | reverse complement strand
GTCTCCCCCAAGGAACTGGCCCGAACCATTCTGGAGGAGAGTGCCGCCCATGCGGCCTCCCCGGACGACAGGACGGTGATGATCCTTCAGGTGGAGGTACGGAAATAATGTTTGACAAAGGGAAGGGGGAGGAGATATACTGTATACATCTGAAAAAGGAGCGTGGTCCTATGAAAAAACCCCTGTCTGTGGCCCTGTCAATGGTCTTGGGGCTTGGTCTTTCCACCGGGGCCCAGGCGGTATCTCCCTGGGCGCTGGACGGTCTGTGTGAAGCGGAGAGCCTGGATTTTCTCACTGTGGAGGATATGGCGGTCATGGAGGATGCCCTGACCCCGGAGAAGCTGGCGCTGATTCTGGCCCAGGTGGAGGGAAAGCTGGCCCTTCTAGGGGAGGCTCCGCGCACACCGCTGGACCGGGAGGGAGATCTGACCCGAAAAGGGGTTCTCACCGCACTCTATGATCGGGCTGCGGGGTTCTCCTTTGAGGGGCTGGAGGGGGACCCGGTGGCGTGCATGGCTCGGCTGGGGGTTATTCAGGGGGATGAAACGGGGGACTATGCCCTGGAGCGGACCTGTACCCTCCAGGAGGCCCTGCTCTTTTCCCAGCGGCTGGTACTGGCCCTCTATGACGGGAGGGATGCCGGCTCCAGGGGGCTTTTGTGGAAAGCGGAGCATGGGGACAACACCCTTTATCTCTTTGGAAGCTACCATGTGGACAAGGGGAATCTCTATCCCTTCCACCAGAGCGTACGGGAGGCCATTTTGGACAGCCAGACCGTCTGCTTTGAAATTGATTTTGGGGATGCGGAGGGGGCGCGGGAGCTGCTTACCTATTCCTATTATCCGGAGGGAGACTGTCTGAAAAACCATCTGGAGGAGGCGGACTATGAAGCCGTGGTGGAGGCTCTGGCCCCCATTGGCCTGGATGAGGCCACAGTCAACACCATGCAGGCCTGGATGGTAGGGACGACCCTGGAGCAGCTGGCCAGTGTGGACAACAGCACCGGGACCAGCAACATGGCAACCGACCTCTATCTGTACACCAAAACGGTCACCAATGGGAAATTGGTGGATCAGGTGGAGTCCCATGGCTATCAGGGGGCTTTGCTGTCCGGGCTGAGCGAGGAGACCCAGGCCCAGATGGTGAAGGACGGGCTGACCCTTCTGAAAGAGGGGAAGGGACAGCCAGAGCAGGTCTTTGCCGCATGGCAGAGCGGGGATCTGGAAGGATTTGAGCAGGAAGTGAAGAAGGATAAGCCGGTGGAGACCCCGGAGGAGCAGGAAATGATGGATGCCCTCTTCGGGGAGCGGGACCAAAATATGACCGCCTGGTGTGAGACCTTCCTCTCCCAGGAGGGAGAGCATACCGCCACCATGGTGGTGGGGGCCGGACATATGATCGGGAAGACGGGGGTGGTGGAAAACCTCCGGGGTGCCGGTTATTCTGTCACCCCCCTCTTCCGGAGCGGGGAAGCCCGGTAAAGGGATTGGATCTCGGATGGAACCGAAGAAAAGGACCGTGGGCCTGACCAAGTCAGGCTCACGGTCCTTTTGCGGTCAAAGGGGGTCCTCCGGGGGGGAGAAGCTCTGTAAAAAGGCCTCAAAGGAGGGACAGACCTCGTCACAGCTGCTTTGGTCCACCCCCTGGATATAGCAGGATTCCGGATCGTTGTATCTGTGGGAGCGCCGCATTTCCTGATAGAATCGAGAGGGCTCCGGCCTCCCGGAAAGCCGGGATTCCAGCATCTCTTCATAGTAGAGGTAAAAGCGGCGGCTTTTGGTGGAGAGGGCGGGGGGAGAAAGAACGGCCAGCATGGAGCACACCCCGTCCCAGTTTTTCTCCTGTATGGCCTCATAAAATTCCAGCACCTCCAGCCGCTCCCGGTGAAACTGTTCTTTTTTCTCCGGGGACAGGGAGGCGCAGACCTCCTCCGCCTGATGGACATACCGCATCAGGTACGATTCAAAAGACAGCAGAGTGCCCCGGTATTGGGGCCAGGTGATGGCCTGACGATGCGCTGCCTTTTCATACCAGAAGGGATAGGAATAGTCATATTCCTCATTGCTGTAGTTGCACATACCCCGGTGGGAGCCGTTGAGCAGGAGAAAGACATCGTGGGAGCAGCCCTGGTTGGCGAGAAAGAGCTGACCATACTGGAAGAGCGGCGCTCGGAGGGTGCGGTCACACTCCTCCCAATGCTGATTGTCCCACGCCTGGAAGGGGAGCCGTGTCCCCTCCTCCGTGTGCAGACAGTAGGCCTTGTACAGTTCGTACACATCCTCGTTTGCATAGTCGTACCACTGACGGGACAGTCGGTCAAACTCTGCCTCCGACTGATCGCTGAGCACCGTTGGCTCCAACAGGACTTCCTCCAGCGGGCAGAGAAAGGGCGAAATTCCATAGGCGGGGCCGGCGCCCCCATTGCCCAGAGCGGTGAGATAGCTGCGATAGTCGGCGGGCAGGGAGATCTGCATCAGTTCCTCCCAGGCGGCCAGCGTTTCCTCGGCCAGGGGCGGGTGGAGGAGATGGGTGTGGCAGCAGCTGCCGAAGATGGGGAAGTCCATATCCAGATAGGCGGCCTTTCCTAAGACGGCTTTGATTCGAGGAAGATCCAACATGGTTTTCCCTCCATATCCGGCCTGAGAGAATGGGCTTCCCAGCGAGATTTCATAGGTCCTCCCATCCGGCGGTGTTTTTGCACTCCCATTTTACCATTCCGTGATAAAGATTGCAATCCTTTGTATCCCCTCTTCCTTTTCGGCGTGTTTCATGCTATAATGGTTCCGACTGGTTCCCCACCCAGTCCAACCGGTACAGAGAGAGCCGTCCGAAGGTGGCTGCACCATACCTTCGGGGAAAGGGACCTGTATCGCTGTGCGAGGTGTACGCACTCTAAATAAAAAATGGAGGTATTCTGTTTATGCGCAAATTTTCCGTGAAAGACCTGACCCTGGCCGCCGCTGTGGCCGCCACCTATGCCGCCCTCACCATGGCCCTGCCCGGCCCGTCCTTCGGGTACGCCCAGCTTCGGGTGGCAGAGGCCCTCACCGTCCTGCCCTTCCTCTTCCCGGCGACGGCGCCCGGGCTTTTGGTGGGCTGTCTGGTGGCCAATCTCCTCTCCCCCTATGGGGCGGTGGATGTGATCTGCGGCACAGCCGCCACCGGCCTTGCCGCAATTCTTACCATGAAGGCCCCCAACCGCTGGCTGGCCCCCCTGCCCCCCGTGATCTGCAACGGAGTGATCATCGGAGCCATGATCGCCTGGTATGAGGTGGGCTTCACCGACAAGTTCTGGGCGACCTTTTCCGTGACCGGCACCGGGGTGGCACTGGGTGAGCTGGCGGCCTGTTATCTGCTGGGAGGCCTTCTGCTCAAGGGTCTGCCCAAGATCTCTTTCTTCCGGGATAGAATGACCCCCAAGGGTCTGGCATAAGGGAGGAGGGTCTCCTCCCCATATAAACACAGGAGGTCCAAGATGAAAGTAAGAAAGGCAATCATCCCCGCCGCGGGACTGGGGACCCGAATGCTCCCCGCCACCAAAACGGTGCCCAAGGAAATGCTCCCCATGGTGGACAAGCCGGTGATTCAGTACATCATTGAGGAGGCGGTGGCCTCCGGGATCGAGGATATCCTCATTGTCACCAACCGGGCCAAAAGCGCCATGGATGACTATTTTGACTATTACCCTGAGCTGGAGGAGCGGCTGGACCGGGCGGGCAAGGAGAAGGAGCTGGCCGAGGTCCGCCGGGCCGCCGATCTGGCGAATATTTTCTATGTGCGCCAGAAGGAGACCAAGGGGCTGGGACACGCCATCGGTCGGGCAAGGCATTTCGTGGGGAATGAGCCGTTTGCCGTCCTTCTGGGGGATGATATCATGCGGGCGGAGAAGCCGGTGATCGGCCAGCTCATCCGGGCGGCTGAGGCATACAGCGCCCCGGTGGTGGGGATCCAGAGGGTGGACCCGGAGCAGATCAGCAAATACTCCTCGGTGAAGATCCTCCCCAAGGAGGACCGAATCTATGGGGTCGCCGACATGAATGAAAAGCCCACCAAGTCCGAACGGCTTTCAGACTATGCCATTTTGGGCCGCTATGTGCTGACACCGGAGATCTTTGACATCCTGGAAAATCTCAAACCCGGCTTTGGGGGAGAAATTCAGCTTACCGACGGACTGCGGGAGCTTTGCAAGCGCCGGAACATGATGGCGGTGGACTTTGAGGGCCGCCGCTACGACACCGGAAATCTCCGGGGATTTTTGGAGGCCACCATCGACTTTGCCCTGGAGCATCCGGAGACCGGAGCCTGGCTCAAGCGGTTTCTCAAAGACAAGGCGGAGATTCTGTAAGAAGAAAATTCGGATTTTTGGAAAAAAACCTTGACAATTCAGGAAAAAAAGATATAATAAATGGGTCCGTCTAAAGACAGACGATACAACATCCTTGCCCCCGGCAAGTTCGGGGGCCACTTGTCCATAAGGAGGTGCAAGAAACATGGCAAAGATCAATGCAAATTATGAGGTTATTTTTATCATTGACCCCAGCCTCAGCGAGGAGGCCACCGCCGCCGTTGTCGCCAAGTTTAAGGAGATGACCGAGGCCCAGGGCACCATTGGTGAGGTGGAGGAGTGGGGCAAGCGCCGTCTGGCCTACCCCATCAATGACCTGAACGACGGCTACTATGTCCGTATGACCTTCACTGCCGGCGCAGCTTATCCCGCTGAGCTGGACCGTAAGCTTCGTATCGACAGCAATATCATGCGGTCCATCATCGTCTGCATGGACGAGTAAGGAGGGGCGGTATGTTAAACCGTATCATTCTGATGGGCCGCCTGACCCGCGACCCGGAGCTGCGCCATACCCAGTCGGGGACCGCCGTGGCTTCCTTCTCTCTGGCTGTGGACCGTGACTTTAAAAGCCGGTCCGACGGAGAGCGTCAAACGGATTTTATCGACATTGTGGCTTGGCGTCAGACCGGTGAGTTTGTCTCCAAGTATTTCACCAAGGGCCGTATGGCTGTGGTGGAGGGCCGACTTCAGATTCGGGATTGGACCGATAAGGACGGAAACAAGCGCCGTTCCGCTGAGGTGGTAGCCGATAATATCTACTTTGGAGATTCCAAGCGGGATGGAGAATCCGGCTTTTCCGGCGGATACAACGCCCCGGCTCCCAGCGCCTACGGAACTCCTCCGTCCATGGAGAGCGACCAGTTCTCCCAGCTGGACGACAATGATTCCGAACTGCCGTTCTAAGATCTCCCAGAACGGATACTTTCAAAAGGAGGTTTCCTGCCATGGCTATGGAAAATCGTTCCGAGCGTCCCCGCGGCCGTAAGCGCCGTAAGGTCTGCACCTTCTGTGTGGACAAGGTCGAGCATATCGATTACAAGGACGCCGCCAAGCTGAAGCGTTTTGTGTCCGAGCGGTCCAAGATTCTGCCTCGCCGCACCACCGGCACTTGCGCCATGCATCAGCGCCAGCTGACCATCGCAATTAAGCGTGCCCGTCAGATCGCGCTGCTGCCCTATGTCACCGACTGATTTGTCTGCAAACAGCCTGCCCAATCGGGTGGGCTGTTTTTTTTTTGCAAAGAGGACCCCATGGGGTCCTCAGATTGCGGCTGCGCATTTTGCGCAGCCGCTCTTTTTTGGAGAATGGAT
>JAHHSE010000100.1 GCA_020025395.1 Oscillospiraceae bacterium | reverse complement strand
AACAAAAAGAAGTTCTATTGATTCCGAAAAGGAGCGCTGCAGAATGGGTATTCTGCAGCGCTCTTTTTGTTTATGTCCGGGTATCGGCGTTACGCGGGGGGGAGAGAAGATCCTCTATCAAATCCTCTACCTGGGGATAGGCCAGCAGGGCGGAGGTGATTTTGTGCTTGCTCGCCACAATCAGTTTCTGCCGAATGGAGGGGCCGTTGTCAAAAAGGACGAAGTGGGGGCCGGTCCGGGGGGCATGATAGGTAAAGTATTGGGCGCACAGCTCGGCGGAAAAGAAAATGGAGGGGGAGAGCCGCTTTCGAAGGTCCTCCAGCTCCTCTGGGGACAGCTCCTGTCCCATGCCATGGAGGGCGGGAAGGGAAAAGTCGGAGGCTGTGCGCTCAATGGCCAGGGTGACTCGCTCCCGTCCGAATCGCTGGGCGGCCTCCTCCAGCCGCTGGCTCAGGGTTCCGCCGGACAGAGCGCTGGAGAGGAGGACACGGGCCTGAGGGATGGAGGGACCATAGGACTCCGGCACATAACAGGGCAGACCCCGTCTGTGACAGACGGCACAAAGCTGCTCCAGGATTCTGACCCTGGAGGGCGAGGGCTGGGCCTCCCAGTCGCAGATCACCCCGGAAAACCGCCGGGCGGTGCATTCCTGAAGGACCTCCCGACAGAAGAGGTCGGGCTTTCCGCCCCCATCGAATCCCCGGTCATCCACCACCATCAGCCCCTCTCGGAGGAGGTTGGGACGGGCGGAGCAGAGTAGATGGGGTCCACAGCCGATTCGATAGGCCATATGGGCGATGGGGAGGGAAAAGCCCTGGACCTCCCGGAGCCGGCTGGGCGGGGTGGAGAGGATCAGGGTGAGATTGGACTGCATGGCAGGTTACCCCCTTGTCGGTATACATTCGGTGTGATATAATAAAATCGAATCTGGAAAGGAAAGCCCCATTCCAATGGAGAAGGGGCGAGGCCCGGGCCGGGCACCCAACCGCGATGGGCGGTTGAGAGCATTCTATGCCGAACCCGGAACAAACAGGACAGAGAGGAGAGACCCGATGGCTTTTTCCCTGATAGCGGATGAACGGGTGCCGAATATATTTCACTTGACCCCCGACAAACTGGTGTCCTGGGGCATTCATCTGGTCTTGGCGGATCTGGACAACACCCTGACCCCTTACTCCTCTGAACGCCCCACGCCGGAGGTCCGCCGATGGAAGGAAGGGCTGGAGGAGGCGGGGATTCGTCTTTTTGTGGTCTCCAACAGCCGAAAGGCCGCACGGGTCCCCCATTATTGCGACGCCCTGGGGATCGGATATGTCCGCCACGCGGGGAAACCGGGAATCCGGGGATTTTTACAGGCGCTGGACCTGTGCGGCTGTGCCCCGGAAGAGGCCCTGATGGTGGGGGATCAGATCTTCACCGATGTACTGGGGGCAAACCGGGCGGGGCTGCGGACCGTTTTGGTGGAGCCCATCCGGCTGGCGGGCAATCCGGGCCGATATCTGCGCTATGGGGTGGAATGGCCCTTTCGGAAACTGACCAGGAGAGGAACAGGAGCTTGAGCGTAAAATTTGGACCGGCGGGAAACGCAGAGTCGTTTTCCGCAAAATACAAATCCTCCTTACAGGCCCCCGCATGGCTGGCGGAGCTGGGACTGGACTGCTATGAGTACCAGTGCGGAAAAGGGGTCCATGTAGGGGAGGAAACGGCGAGAAAGCTGGGACAGAAGGCGGTGGAGGCCGGGATCTCCCTCTCCCTCCACGCCCCCTACTTTATCAACCTGGCCAATGAGGAGACGCTGGAGAAGACGGCTGGCTATGTTCTGGATGCCTGCCAGGCCGCCGACTGGATGGGGGCCGCCCGAGTGGTCATCCATACCGGCGCTCTGATGAAGCGGGGGAGGAGGGAGGCTCAGGAGGCGGCCCTCACCGTCCTGCCCAAGATCATGCAGCGCTGTGACGCCGCGGGATATGGGCACATCACCCTATGTCCCGAAACCATGGGGAAGATCAACCAGCTGGGGGATCTGGAGGAGGTTTTGGAGCTTTGCACCCTGGATGACCGCCTTCTGCCCTGTGTGGACTTCGGCCACCTGTGCGCCCGCTCCCTGGGGGCGGATCAGGGTCCGGAGGCCACCGCCAGGATACTGGACCGGATGGCCCAGGTCTTGGGGGAGGAGCGGGCCTCCCGCTTCCACAGCCACTTTTCCCGCATCGAATTTACCGCCGGCGGAGGAGAGAAATGTCACCGCACCTTCCGGGATCACGGAGGGTATGGCCCTGAGCCGGAGCCTCTGATGGAAGAACTGGCCCGCCGGGGCTGGAGCCCTACCATCATCTGTGAGTCTGCCGGGACCCAGGCGGAGGATGCCCTGACCATGAAGAAAATGTATGAAAGCCGCCTCTAAGCCTCCGGAACAGAGGAGGGCGCTTCTGAATATCCATGCAATCGGGACGCAAATTCAATTCAGAAAGGAAGTTATCCCCATGAATCATTTGAATAAGATCGCAGCAAAGCTGCCGGAGCTGGGCCTGGATGCCATGCTCATCACCAGCGAGCCGGGAGAGTTTTACGCCATCGGCTTCCACGGTGAGGGTGTGGGTCTGGTTACCGGGGAAGGAAATTATTATTTCACCGATTCCCGGTACATTGAGGCCTGCAAAAACCAGGTTGGCGACTGTACTGTTTCCATGCCGGAGGGACGGAGCTACAGGGCCGAGATAAAGGATCTGGTCCAGCGGCACAAAATCAGGAAGCTGGGCTTTGAGGATCAGTATATGTCGGTATCCGACTACAACGACTGGACGAAAGAGGTGGAGACGGAGTTTGTCCCCGCCGGGAGCCTGCTCACCGATCTTCGGATGTATAAGGATGAGGAGGAGCTGGATCGGATGGTGAGGGCCCAGCGGATCTCGGAGAAGGCCCTGGAGGAGATCCTCCGGTTCATCAAGCCCGGCGTCACCGAAAAGGAGATTGCCGCCAAACTGGAATATGATATGCTCCGTTTCGGGGCGGAGAAAATGAGCTTCGACCCCATTGTGGCCTCCGGCCCCAACGGAAGTATGCCCCACGCCATCCCCAGCGAAAAGAAGGTGGAAAAGGGTGAGTTCATCACCATGGACTTCGGCTGCAAGTATCAGGGCTACTGCTCTGATATGACTCGGACTGTGGCTTTGGGAGAGCCTACCGAGGAGATGAAGAAGGTCTATCACATCGTCCTGGAGGCTCAGCTCACCGGCATTGCCGCCGCCAAGGCCGGAGTGGTGGGGGCCGATGTCCATGAAGCGGCCCGAAGAGTGATTGCCGATGGGGGATATGGGGAATACTTTGGACATGGCTTTGGTCACAGTCTGGGCATCGAAATCCATGAGGACCCCCGGTTCTCCCCCTCCTGCAAGCAGGTCATCGGGGCAGGCGCCACTCTGTCCGCCGAGCCTGGCATCTATATCCCCGGCAGATTTGGAGTCCGCATTGAGGATGTGCTGATGCTGAAGGAAAACGGGTGTGAGGTCATCACCAAAGCGCCCAAGGAGCTTATCATTCTCTAAAAAGCGGAAAAGCACTTGCAATATGAGGAAATATGGGTTAAAATATCTCAGATAAACCATGAAAGAAACCATACTATATGGAGGATGAAAACCAATGCCTACGATTACTGCCAGTGACTTCCGAAATGGCGTGACCTTCGAGATGGATGGTCAGGTCATGCAGGTGGTCGAGTTTCAGCATGTGAAGCCCGGAAAGGGCGCCGCCTTTGTCCGTACCAAGATGAAGAATGTCATCACCGGCGGCGTGACCGAGACCTCCTTCAACCCTACCGCCAAGTTTGAGCAGGCCTTTGTGGAGAAGAAGGAGATGGAGTACAGCTATAACGATGGGGACCTGTACTACTTCATGGATATGGAGACCTTTGATATGCTGCCCATCGGCAAGGATCTGCTGGGCGATTCCTTCCGCTTCGTGAAGGAGAATATGAGCTGCAAGGTGAACTCCTACAAGGGAAAGGTCTTTGCTGTGGAGCCTCCCACCTTTGTGGAACTGGAAGTAACCGAGACCGACCCCGGTTTCAAGGGCGACACCGCCACCAATGTGACGAAGCCTGCCACTCTGGAGACCGGAACAGAGATCAAGGTTCCCCTCTTCATTAATCCCGGTGACCGGATCAAGATCGATACCCGTACCGGAGAATATCTGGAGCGCTGCAAGGGTTAAATTGCGTTTCTCAGCAAGAATCCAAAGAGTGACACATGGACTGGATCACGGCCCTTTGGCCGACGGAAAGGAGATTTACCATGACAATTTCTGAAAAGGTTGCCTATGTGAAGGGTATGTTTGACGGGATG
This sequence comes from Oscillospiraceae bacterium, assembly GCA_020025395.1. Lineage (GTDB taxonomy): Bacteria > Bacillota > Clostridia > Oscillospirales > Oscillospiraceae > JAHHSE01. The sequence goes on along the minus strand of JAHHSE010000100.1, from coordinate 1,326 downwards.
TCTCTGGATACGGAGACTTCCAAAGAAGCCAAGCTGATTGCCGCCGTTCTGGATGTTCTGGAGGAGGTGGGACTGTCCATCGAGGATCTGGAGGACACCTGCGCCTCCCTGGGTGAGGAGATCGACACCATCTCCGATGATCTCTCCGATGTGGAGGAGGTTGTCTTCGAGGAAGAAGATGAGGATGACTGCTGCCACGAGGAAGAGGACTTCTTCGAGGTGGAGTGCCCCAAGTGCGGTGCTGACATTTGTATTGATGAGGATGTTCTGGAAGCCGGTGTGGTAGAGTGCCCCTCCTGCACGGAGAAATTTGCCATTGATATTCACGAGGACTGCTGTGAGGATGGCAGCTGCGGCTGTGGCTGCGGTCACGAGCATGAGTAAGCAGAAGAATCCCCTCTCTGATTCAGAGAGGGGTCAATCCCCAATTCTGTGTAAACTCCGTCTATAGGTGCGAATAGAGCAAAATTTATCAGGGCGGCAGCAGGTTGATCCGGCTGCCGCCCGGTTCATTTTTTGGGGATATCCATCATGTGCAAATACAACATTTTCCGCAGGCTGTCATCAGTAGGAAACACCGATTTCGCCTTGGTCACCTTGCGAAGCCGGCGGTTGAACTCCTCAAGGGCGTTGGTGGTGCAGATCAGTCTGCGCACCTCCTGGGGGTACCTGAAACAGGTGCTGAGATTGGCCCAAATAGCCCGCCGGGACTGGGGGAGATTTTCCGGTATGTCTTGTCCCAGCGCGCTCCAAAGGTGTCCAGAGTATCCAGAGCTGCCTGCTTGTCCAAAGCGGCATAAACCGCAATGGCGATGTACACCACTTTGTTCACGATCTGCCCTTCGCTGCGGACAGTGAATAACATCTAGAAAGACTACGGCGTAGATGGATTCCAAAAAGCGCTGCTGCCGCTCTTTGGCGATGGGCAGGATCTGGTCCGTGATCCGGATGACCGACTGTCGGAGACGGAAATGCCGTAAATATCCTGGATGTGGGTCTCAATATCACCGGTGGTTATGCCCTTAGGGTACATGGAGGGGATCTTTTCTTCCATATCCTGACTGATACTGGTCAGATTTTTTTGAGTATCTGAGGCTCAAAGCCGCCCTGTCAGTTTTGAGGGACGGATACATCCACAGCTCCAAAGCTGGTACGCAGTGTTTTGCTGCTGCGGCCGTTTCGGCTGTTATCTGTTTTTCATAATCAACAATAAATTTCAATAGCTGTGCGTAAACATTCACCGTCGTACCGAAAAGAAATTCATCAGAAACAGCTTGATTATAATCTCTTGCAACAATTAACCATAGCCAACGCTTAAAAGCAGCT
>JAHHSE010000010.1 GCA_020025395.1 Oscillospiraceae bacterium | reverse complement strand
GCTGCGGGCGGGGGCGGACGGCTGGCGGCTGGATGTGGCCGATGAGCTGCCCGACTCCTTTATATACGCCCTTCACAAGGCCGTGCGGGAGACCGACCCCAATGCCGTGGTCATCGGTGAGGTCTGGGAGGACGGCACCACCAAAATCGCTTACGATGTCCGCCGCCGCCATCTCCTGGGCCGTCATTTGGACGGCCTTATGAACTATCCCTTCCGCAACGCCCTTCTCTCTTTTCTTCTGGGGGGAGATGCCCGAAATTTCATGGAGACCATGGAGACTCTGCGGGAGCACTATCCCCCCTTTGCCTTTGCCTCCGCCATGAACTTCCTGGGTACCCATGACACCCCCCGTATCCTCACCCTCCTGGGGGTGGGAAACGCCTGTGAATCCCACCCCAAGGCCTGGCGGGCGGAATACCGCATGACCCCGGAGGAGTATGAGAGCGGGGCGGCCCGTCTCAAGGCAGGGGCCACCGTCCTCTACGCCTTTCCCGGCTCCCCCACCCTCTACTATGGGGATGAGGCGGGAATGGAAGGCTTTGAGGACCCCTTTAACCGCCGTACCTATCCCTGGGGGAAGGAGGACCTCCGGCTTTTGGAGCATTTCCGCACCCTGGGTGAGGCCCGGAAGACTTGGACTGCCCTCCGTCAGGGGGATCTCCGATGGCTGGCGGCAGAGGGGCCTCTTTTGGCCTTTACCCGCACCTGGGAGGAGGAGACCGTCCTGGCGGCGGTCAATCTGGACCAAAAGCCCCGTACCCTGACCATCGGGGAGCGGGAAATCCTTCTCCCCCCCCTCAGCTCCAAGCTGCTCAAGCTCTGACCCCCAGCGTCCGCCCACTGCACCTCATTTGTTAGACAGAGTGAAAGGGCCTGCCGTCTGCTTTGCGCAGACAGCAGGCCCTTTCGGCAGCTTGAACCATTTTAAAAGATGGTCTGACTTTTTGAGGTCCCTTCAAATGGGCAGATGCGGGGGAGTGTTTACTGAATGGGTTCGCCCGCGGCCTTCCTGGCCTCGATCTCCTTCAGGGCATCCCGGTAGGAGAGGTTGACCCGGCCCTTCTCATCAATCTCGGTGACCTTGACCCAGATCATATCCCCGATGTTGACCACATCCTCCACCTTCTCCACCCGGCGATCCGCCAGCTTGGAGATATGGACCATGCCGTCCTTGCCGGGAGCCAGCTCCACAAAGGCGCCAAACTGGAGGATGCGGACCACCTTGCCATAGTACAAAGCCCCCACCTCCGGGACAAAGACGATGGTCTCAATCATCTTTCTGGCGGCATCGCAGGAGGCCTTATCCACCCCCGCGATATAGATGGTGCCATCGTCCTCAATGTCAATCTTGGCACCGGTGTCGGCACAGATTTTCTGAATCACCTTGCCGCCGGAGCCGATGACCTCCCGGATCTTATCGGTGTCAATCTTCATTTTCACCATCTTGGGGGCGGTCTCGCTCACTTCGGGGCGGGGCTGGGAGATACAGGGGAGCATAATCTCATCCAGAATGGCAAACCGGGCATCCCGGGTAATCTCCAGGGCCTCCTTGATGATCTCATGGGTCAGACCATCGTTTTTCAGGTCCATCTGAATGGCGGTGATCCCTTTCTTGGTGCCGGCCACCTTAAAGTCCATCTCGCCGTGGAAGTCCTCCACGCCCTGGATGTCAATAAAGGTCTGGAAGGAGCCGTCATCGTCCTGGATCAGGCCGGAGGAGATGCCCGCCACAGGGGCCTTAATGGGTACGCCCGCATCCATGAGGGCCAGGGTGGAGCCGCAGATGGAGCCCTGAGAGGTGGAGCCGTTGGAGGACAGAACCTCGGAGACCACCCGGATGGCGTAGGGAAACTCCTCCACCGAGGGGAGAACAGGCTCCAGAGCCCGCTCGGCCAGATAGCCGTGGCCGTACTCCCGGCGGTTGGTGGACCGGGGGGCACGGGCCTCACCCACGGAGTAGGGGGGGAAGTTGTAGTGGTGCATATACCGCTTCTCCTCCTCTTCCCAGATGGTATCCAGCTTCTGGGCGGCGGAGAGGGTATTCAGCGTAGCCACGGACAGCACCTGGGTCTGACCACGGGTAAACATCCCGGAGCCGTGGACCTTGGGCAGGACCCCAACCTCGGCAGCCAGAGGACGGATCTCATTCTTCTTCCGTCCGTCCACCCGGTGACCCTCCAAGAGCCAGGCCTTGACAATCTTCTTCTGGAACTTATAGGTAAACTCCTCCAGGTACTTGTCCATGTCGGGGTACTGCTCCAGATACTTCTCGTGCCAGTGGTCAATCATGGCGTTCCAGCGGCTCTCCCGCACATTTTTGTCGTCCGTATCCATGGCGGCCCTGGCCTCATCCATGAAGGTTTCCACAATGTCGTCAAATAGGGCCTGATTAAAGTCGGCGTGCTCATACTCCATCTTCGGCTTTCCGATCTCCGCCACGATGCCGTTGATAAACTCCACCTGCTTGCGGATCTCCTCATGGGCCTTCACGATGCCCTCATACATGATCTCATCGGGAATCTCTCTGGCCCCGGCCTCAATCATAACCACCTTGCCGGCGGTCGCGGCCACAGTCACATCCATCTGGGAGGTTTTCCGCTGCTCCTGATTGGGGTTCATGACAATCTGTCCATCACAGTAACCCACCTCCAGACAGCCGATGGGTCCCGCCCAGGGAATGTCGGAGTAGGAGAGACAGGCGGACACGCCGATCATGGCGGTCACCTCGGGGGAGCAGTCCCGGTCCACACTCATCACGGTGCAGGTGATGCACACATCGTTCCGAAAATCATAGGGAAAGAGGGGACGGCAGGGGCGGTCAATGAGGCGGGAGGCCAGCACGGCAGGGAGGGAGGGACGCCCCTCCCGGCGCATGAAAGAGCCGGGGATCCGGCCCACGGCGTACAGCTTCTCCTCAAACTCCACGCTCAAAGGAAAGAAGTCAATCCCGTCCCGGGGACGGGGGGAGGCGCAGATGGCCACATGAACCGTGGTGTCGCCATAGCGCACCATGGCGGAGGCGTTTGCAAGCTCGGCCGTCTTGCCTACCTCGATGGAGAAGGGCCGGCCTGCAATCTCGGTCCGATAGACCTTGTGGTTGGGGAACTGCTTCTGCGTGATGATGGTTGCCATAAAGTTTCCTCCTTTTTCGGGGAGGCGGTACGCCCTTTAGCACTTGAAAACAGGGTTCGGGCCAGGCCAAATCCCATTTTCAACTGCTAAAAAAGCGGAGACCCTCCTCCTTTTTCGGGTTTTTTGCAAAAACAGGAGCGGTGCCCTCTGCACCGCTCCCTGTTTTTTTACTTACGGATGCCCAGCTTGGCGATGATGGCACGGTAACGCTCAATGTCCTTGGCCATCAGATAGTCCAGCATCTTGCGGCGCTTACCGACCATCTTCAGCAGGCCGCGGCGGGAGTGATTGTCCTGCTTGTGGACCTTCAGATGCTCGGTGAGCTCGTTGATACGGGCGGTGAGAATGGCAATCTGGACCTCGGGGGAGCCGGTATCGGTCTCGTGGGTGCGGTTGGCCGCGATGACAGCGGTCTTGTCTTCCTTGCGGATCATGTGTGTTTCCACCTTTCAGTCAATTTCCCTCTGGGCTGAGTAACGGGCGGGTGGAGACAACGGAAACATTGCCGCTTTCCCGAAACTAAGCGGAAGGGATGCACAAAGTGCCATAATAAAGTATCACAGTTTGATGGAAAAGGCAAGTGTATTTTCTCCTTTTTTCCGTTTTCCCATCAGGAAACAGGGGCGGCGGGAGCTTTCGCGCCCAACGGTCTGCCATTGGGCCTGGAAGCTCTCCCACCGCCCTCCCCCCGAAAGGGTGCCCTCATCCCACACCGAACACCCGGAGCAGGAGGGAAACCCCCAACACAATGGCTGCCCAGCTGATGCAATAAGTACCTACCCGCATATTCTGTCTCCTCCTTTTTTTCCTGATCTTATCCTGCCCGGTTTTCGGAACTTTAAAACCCAATCAGACAGCGTCTTCTCGTTTCTTTGTTCCATGGAACTGTTGTTTGACAAAAATATACAACATTCGTTCTATTTTGTCAAGAAAGGAGTCGAACATTTTTTCTGTTTCCTGCGGAGAAAAGACCGAATTTCCTCCCAGTAAAAAGGACAGCCCCTGTGTGACCAGGGGCTGTCCTGAGGTCTTATTCCTCGTCCAGCTTCAGCACCGCCATGAAGGCCTCGGTTGGGATCTGTACCGTGCCCAGGCTCCGCATCTTCTTTTTGCCTTCCTTCTGCTTTTCCAGCAGCTTCTTCTTTCGGGTGATATCACCGCCGTAGCACTTGGCCAGCACATCCTTCCGCATGGCCTTCACCGTCTCTCTGGCGATGACCTTTCCCCCAATGGCCGCCTGAACCGGGACCTCGAAAAGCTGACGGGGGATATTTTCCTTCAGCTTTTCACACAGACGGCGGGCCCTGGCATAGGCCTTGTCCCGATGGGCGATAAAGGAAAGGGCATCCACCTGATCCCCGTTGAGGAGCAGGTCCACCTTCACCAGGTCAGAGCTGCGATAATGCTCCAGCTCATAGTCCAGGGAGGCATAGCCCTTGGTTCTGGCCTTCAGGGTGTCAAAGAAGTCATAGATGATCTCATTTAAGGGCATGGAGTAGTGAAGCTCCACCAGATTGGTGTCCAGATACTGCATATCCCGGAACTCCGCCCTCCGCTCCTGACACATGGGCATGATGTTCCCCACATAGTCCGGGGGAGAGAGGATGGAGACCTTGGCGTAAGGCTCTCTGGCCTCCGCGATCTGGCCCGGATCCGGATAGTTGTGGGGATTATCCACCTGAATCGTCGTCCCGTCGGTTTTGGTAATTTCATAGATCACCGAGGGGAGGGTGGTGATAAGGTCCAGGTCAAATTCCCGCTCCAGCCGCTCCTGGATGATCTCCATGTGGAGCATCCCCAAAAAGCCGCAGCGGAAGCCAAAGCCCAGGGCCGCAGAGGATTCCGGCTCAAAGGAGAGGGAGGCGTCGTTAAGCTGCAGCTTGTCCAGAGCGTCCCGCAGGTCGGGATACTTGCTCCCATCCTCGGTATAAACCCCGCAGTAAACCATGGGCCGGGCGGGACGGTAGCCGGGGAGCGGAGTCTCCGCAGGCCGGATCCCCTCGGTGATGGTATCTCCCACCTGGGTGTCCTTCACATTCTTGATGGAGGCGGTGAAGTAGCCCACCTCCCCGGCGATCAGCTCCCCGCACGGCTCCATCCCCAGAGGGAGGAGATGACCGCACTCCAATACCTCATACTTTCCCCCGGAGGCCATCATTTTCACCTGCATCCCCGTGCGGACGGTCCCCTCCATCACACGGAAATAGACAATGACCCCCCGATAGGGATCGTACTGGCTGTCAAAGATCAAAGCCCGGAGAGGCGCGCCGGGGTCCCCTTTGGGGGCGGGGACATTTTTGACGATGTCCTCCAGAACGGCGGGGATGTTGATCCCCATTTTGGCGGAGATCTCCGGGGCCTCCTGGGCGGGCAGACCCACGATATCCTCGATCTCGTTCTTCACCCGCTGGGGGTCGGCGGCGGGAAGGTCAATCTTGTTCAGCACCGGGCGGATCTCCAGATCATGCTCCAGAGCCAAATAGGTGTTGGCCAGGGTCTGGGCCTCAATGCCCTGAGCGGCATCCACCACCAGGACCGCCCCCTCACAGGCGGCCAGAGAGCGGCTCACCTCATAGTTAAAGTCCACATGGCCCGGTGTGTCGATGAGGTTAAGCTCATAGGTCTCCCCATCCTGTGCCTGATAGTTGAGTCGGACCGCACGGGCCTTAATGGTAATGCCCCGCTCCCGCTCCAGCTCCATATTGTCCAGGAGCTGACTGGACATCTCCCGCTGGGTCACCGCCCCGCAGACCTCAATCAGCCGGTCGGACAGGGTGGATTTTCCATGATCGATATGGGCGATGATGGAAAAATTTCTGATTTTGGATTGATCTGTCATAGGAAAAAACCTCCTTGGGAACATGGTGGGTTTCAATCAGTGATGAGAGGGGAGGGGGTCATCCGTTCCGCTTTCCGATCCGGTCCCCGGTGGTGTGGATGATCTGGAGCAGGGACTGATACTGTCCGGGATAGTTCCGGGTAAGGGCCTCGTTCCCCAGGTCGGGGAAGGTCCCCTTCTCCTTCCCATGCTCCTCCAGAGCCTCCACATAATCCAGCTTGCAGAAGGTCATCTCCGCATCCGGGGCGCCCAGAAGGAACTTTCCGGAGGGCAGGGCAAAAAACTCCTCGTTCCGGGTCCCCTCCGCCCGGTAGAGGTGGCGAAACAGCTGATAGATCGCCAGCCCCAGATAGTCGGAGGCCGCCTTGATGGCGTCCCGCTTCCCCAGCTTTCCCAGCAGGTCAAAAAGAACGCTCACCGAGTTTACCAGCAGTTTTTTTGACAGGGTGGCCATCACGCTGCCGTGGAGAACATTGTCCCTGTCCTGACTGGCATCGGGCAGGGTGTCCACATCAAAGATGGTGGTCCCGTCCCGGCTGAGGCTTCGGCCCAGAATAAAATCCGCCGACACATTATAGTAGTCACAGGCCTTTACCACAAAGGCAAGGCCCGGCTCTCTGATCCCGTTTTCATAGTGGGACAGCAGGGCCTGGGAGATGCCCAGGTCCTTGGCCGCCGAGCGCTGAGAGACCCCCTTCTCCTGCCGCAGCAGCGAGAGGGAGCGAGAAAAATCCGGGTTCATTGTCAACACGCCTTCCGTATCATTCTAAACAATGTGTATTAGTATAGTGTGGAGATTACAAAAAGTAAAGAGAAATTTGAGGAAATTCTCCTCTTTTTCTTGTTGAGATTTTTGGGTGGACTGATTATAATAAGAGCATTACAAGAAATGGAGGCAAACGCCCATGTTCGAGAATTTAATCGCTGCTTTGAAGGCAAATCCCCGCACCATTGTCTTTACAGAAGGCTCTGACGCCCGTATTTTGGAGGCCACCGCCCGGCTGAAGAAGGACGGGTTTCTTTCTGTCATTCTGGTGGGCAGTGTGGATGAGGTGAGGAAAAACGCCGCAGACGGCGGCTTCGACATCGAAGGGGTGGAGATTCTGGACCCTGCCGCCTATCCCGAAATGGATGCCATGGTTTCCAAAATGGAAGCGCTTCGCAAGGGCAAGATGACCGCGGACGAATGCAGGGCCGCTTTGCAGAAGGGCAATTACTTCGGCACCATGCTGGTGGCCATGGGCAAGGCGGATGCCCTTCTGGGCGGCGCTACCTACTCCACCGCCGACACCGTCCGTCCCGCCCTTCAGCTGGTGAAGACCAAACCGGGCAACCGAATTGTCTCCTCCTGCTTCATCATGGTCCGTCAGAGCAACGAAAATGAGCGCTATGCCTTTGGCGACTGCGCCATCAACATCGCCCCCAGCGAGGACGAGCTGGCGGAAATCGCCGTGGAGACCGCCAAGACCGCACGGGCCTTCGGCATTGATCCCAAGGTGGCCATGCTCTCCTTCTCCACCAAGGGCTCCGGAAAGGGTGACGATGTGGACAAGGTCCGCAGCGCCACCGCCAAGGCAAGGGCCGCCGATCCCGCCACCCCCATCGACGGCGAGCTTCAGTTCGACGCCGCCTTCTCCCCCGTGGTGGCCCGGACCAAGTGCGAGGGCTCCCCGGTGGCGGGCCAGGCCAACACCTTTATCTTCCCGGAAATTCAGTCCGGCAACATCGGCTATAAAATCGCCCAGCGGCTGGGAGGCTTCGATGCCTACGGACCCATCCTCCAGGGTCTGAATGCCCCCATCAACGACCTCTCCCGGGGCTGCAATGCCGAGGAGGTCTATACCATGGCCATCATTACCGCCGGCCTCAAATAATCCTCCCGACAAACGGGACCCCGAGACAGTCTCCCTCCGTCTCAGGGTCCCGCTTTTTTCCGGCAAAAATCAGAAAAAGGCTTGACGCATCAGGGAAAAGCGTGTATAGTTACTTTTGTAACTTTTTGTAATCATTTCTTTCCGGACTGTTTTTCGGATTTTTCTGTTTCATCTCCCAAGGAGGGCAGACTATGGACGAGATTTTACACAATCCCGGTGTGCGGCGCCTGTCGGCTTACCGTACCATTCAAACTGAGGCTGACAGGCGCAGACAGGCCCGCAATCGGGCGGTCAGGGACTGGGTGGGCCGCCTTATGTCTACGGTTACCCGGACCAGGGAGCAGTTTGCCGCCTGGTCTGGCCGCACCTATCATAAGGCCGTCTCCGCCGCCGCCGGAAAACCTTTGGGCAATCCCCTCTTTTTCCTGGCTGTGGCCTCCATCGTGGGAATCACCGCTACCGTCGGTGCCATCTATACCCCCAGCTTCGTGGTCACGGTGGACGGCATGGATGTGGGTTCGGTCCGCAGCAAGGCGGTCTTTCAGGCTGTGGTCCATCGGGTGGAGGAGAAAGCCTCCGCCATTTTGGGCTATGACTATCACCTGAACTCCAACATCTCCTACGACTTTGCCCTCATTGAGCATGAGGACCTGACCCCGGTGGCCCAGTTTGAGTCCTATCTCTTCGACACCATCGACGAGGTCTTCTATGCCCAAACCCTCTCGGTGAACGGCGCCGTGGTTGCCACCGTTCAGGATCGGGCCGTTCTGGATTCCGTTCTGGAGGAGATTAAGGGCAGCTATACCACCGAGCATACCGTTTCCGCCTCCTTTGTCCAGCCCATTCACATGGGAAGCGAGTATCTGCCCGCCGGACGGCAGCAGACCAGGGAGGAGGTCATGGCCGCCCTCACTGCCAATACCAATGGGGAAACCACCTATGAGGTGGTCCAGGGAGACACCTTCATGGCCATCGCCCTGAACAATAAGATGACCATGGCGGAGCTGGAAGCCCTCAATCCCGATGTGAATATCAACCGCCTCTATATCGGTCAGCTCCTCAATGTCCGGGAGGAGGTCCCCTTCCTCTCGGTCCGCACGGTGGACAATCTGACCTATACCGAAGAGATTCCCTGCCCCGTGGAGGAAGTCTCGGATGACAATATGTATCAGGGAGACTCTCGGGTGGTCGAGGCCGGTGTTCCCGGCGTGGCCTCCATCAACGCCGACATCACCTACCTCAACGGCAGGGAGCAGGAGCGGAATGTCCTCTCCACGGAGACCATCTCTGAGCCTACCACACGGGTCATCGCCGTGGGCACCAAGGCCCGGCCCACCTGGCATCCCACCGGCTCCTTTATCTGGCCGGTTCAGGGCCGAATCAACTCCACCTTTGGCTGGCGGTCCATCTTCGGCTCCTACAGCTATCACTCCGGTCTGGACATTAAGGCCTCCCATGGTCAGGGCATCAAGGCCGCCGACGGCGGTACGGTGGTCTGGGCCGGCTGGAGAGGGGCTTACGGCAACCTGGTTATCATTGACCACGGCAACGGCTATAAGACCTATTACGGCCACAACTCCAGCCTCACCGTCTCGGTGGGTGACAAGGTCTATCAGGGTCAGGTCATTGCCAAGGCCGGCTCCACAGGCCGCTCTACAGGCACCCACTGCCATTTTGAGGTCCGGGTCAACGGCACCGCTGTCAACCCCAGACCCTATCTTCCCTAATCAAAACAGAAAGTGCCGGAACCAGGTTCCGGCACTTTCTGTTTTTCACACTCCATCTGATTTCATTTTTCAAATTTTGCAAAAAGATCCGGGAGAACGGGGAGCCGGACTCCGAACCCCTGAACCTGCGAAGGGACCCTCCGGGTATTTGGGAGGCTCCTAGATGCTCTTGGGCGGGTTCTTTCTGCCCTTTTCCTGTTTTCTTTTCTGGTGCCCATACCAGACACAGTTGAACAGATTTCCCAAAATAAGGATGTTCCCGCAGAGATAGAGCCAGATCATCAGAATAATGACCGAGGCCAGGGACCCGTACACCAGGGAATACCGGGTGGACATATCGATGAAGTTGGAGAAGATCATAGAGGCCGCCACCAGCATCACAGAGGCCAGAATAGCCCCGGTGAAAACGGGGGGACGAGGCTCTCCCCGGGGGGCGGAAACCCGATAGATCAGCAGAATGAAAAAGAGAACCATGCAAAAGAGGATGAGAAAGCGCATCCAGGGCCAGTTGGTCTCAGGCAGCTGAATGGGAAGAAGGTCCTCCAACAGGCGGAAAAACCAGTTTCCCGTCAGAACCACCACCCCGGACAGATAGATGGTCACCAGAAAGAGAACGGAGTAGACCACGCTGGCCACCACCTGCCACAGCCCTGTGTAGCTCTTTCGCTCATAGAGGTCATCCATGATGTTCATCAGAGCACGGAAGGCCGCAGAGGCGGAAAACAGGGTCATGATTACCCCCGCTGTGAGAAGATTGGACTGATCCACCCCAATGTAGCCCAGATATTCATTCAGGATACTTTGGACCCCGGCAGGCAGGATGGTATCCGCCAGCTCCAGCACCTCCGTGATGTTCAGATTCAGCTTTCCCACCAGGGCGTTGACGCAGATCAGGGCAGGGAAGACCGAAAGAAGGAGAAAATAGGCCAGCTCGGCGGCAGAGCGGGAAACCCGCTTATCAAAATAAAGCCGGGTCATCTCCAACAGAAAGAGAACCGGACGGGACTTCCAAATCGGTCGTTTCATAATACCCTCCTTTTCCTTGGACGGGGTAAAAAGAAACCGCCTGCATGGCAGACGGTTTCTTTTTGGCAAGCACTCAGGCCAGCTTGTTCAGCTTGATGGTCATGCTGGACTTCTTGTTGGCCGCATTGTTCTTGTGCAGCAGTCCCTTGGCAGCGGCCTTATCGACGGCCTTCACAGCCACCTTGTAAGCGCTATCGGCCTCGCTGCGGTTGCCTTCGGCCACGGCGGCGTCAAACTTCTTCAGGACAGTCTTCAGGGCAGATTTCGCCGCCTTGTTCTGCATCGCCTTAGTCTCGTTGACCAGAACGCGCTTCTTAGCAGACTTAATGTTCGGCAAACCAAACACCTCCTCCAAATAGCATTTAAATCTTGATTAGGGTACAAAGCACCCACGCAGGTATCTATTTTATCAGTCTTCCCAAAAAAAATCAACCGTTTTTTTTAATTTTTTTCTCCTTTTTGGATAAGCCCTGAAAAACCGCAAAAACTAGAGGTAAATTCATGCGATCTATACAATATCTGGGAGGAATCTGTATGCTGCAGCGCCGCACCGACCTGGCCATGGAGGAAAAAGAGCTTTATCAGGGCGTTGGCACCCTATCCGGGGTGAGGAGCATCGACCGGGAGCGGGAAGGGTATCCGGTAAATGTGGTGGAAATTTTGGATGCCGTAGGTGCCAAGGCCCTTCACAAGCCCATAGGGACCTATATCACCCTCACCCTGGACGGGCTGAAGGAGCGTCAGCCCGATGCCTTTGGTCGGGCCGCCCGTGCCCTGGCTGCCGAGGCGGAGGCCCTCCTCTCCCTGCCGGAGGAAGCCTCCGTGCTGGTGGTCGGTCTTGGAAACCGAGCCGTCACCCCCGACGCCATCGGACCCCTCTCCGCCGGTCACACCCTGGTAACCCGCCATCTGGTCTCCTCTCTCCCGGAGCATTTCGGCGCCTTTCGTCCCGTGGCGGCCATTGCCACCGGTGTGCTGGGCACCACCGGAATGGAGAGCGGGGAGCTGGCCTCCTCCCTCTGCGGCTCTCTCAAGCCCCGCGCGGTGATCGCCATCGATGCCCTGGCCTCCCGCAATCTCTCCCGGGTCTGCACCACCATTCAGCTCTCCAACACCGGAATCATCCCCGGTTCCGGGGTGGGAAACGCCAGGGCGGCCCTGGATGAGAAGACTCTGGGGGTCCCGGTCATCGCCATCGGGGTCCCCACCGTGGTGGACGGAGCCACCCTGGCCGCCGATATCCTGGCGGAGGCAGGACAGGGGAATTTAGAGCCGGACGCCCTCCGGGGTCACGGCGGCCATGTCTTTGTCACCCCCAGGGACATCGATGAGCGGGTGGCCGACCTCTCCAAGGTCATCGGATACGGCCTGACCCTGGCCCTTCAAAAGGGCCTGACTCTGGAGGATGTGGATCTCTTTCTCTCCTGATATCCCTCCTCTTTACACAGGTGTGGAAAACTTTGTGGATATTAGGAAAACTCCGTGAAGGCCGTGTCCCCCAATCCTTTCCCGCTTTCCCTCACAAAAATCCCCCCGGAAAATCCGGGCCGGGCCGGCCCTTTTGACTTCATGCGGATCCCTTTCCGTTTCAATCGGAAACAGCGCAGCTGCGGCAGGCTCGGACTGACAGAGGAGCGCTCCCCCGGACCCTGGGCGAAGGTCCCGGTCAACACCCCTTTGCCCCCAAGAAAAACGGGGCAAATCCCCCCTTATCCTTGACTTTAAGGTGTATCGGTATATAATTGGATTCTGACTTTATAACGGATACGGAGGGCACCAATCATGCTCAACAGACAGGAAAAGACCATGGATAAAATCGTCGCCCTGTGTAAAAACCGGGGCTTCGTATTTGCCGGAAGTGAAATTTATGGCGGTTTGGCCAACAGCTGGGACTATGGACCCCTCGGCGTGGAGTTCAAAAACAATGTAAAAAAAGCCTGGCTCAAAAAATTCGTTCAGGAATCCCCCTATAATGTGGGTCTGGATGCCGCCATCCTTATGAATCCCCAAACCTGGGTCACCACCGGACACGTGGCCGGCTTCAGCGATCCTCTGCTGGATTGCAGGTCCTGCAAGGCCCGCCACCGGGCGGACAAGCTCATCGGCACCGAACACCCCGAAATCAATGTGGATGCCATGGACTTTGACGAGATGGATGCCTTCATCGCCCAGCATGAGGATGTGGTCTGCCCCATGTGCGGCAGACATGACTTTACCCCCATCCGCAAGTTTAATCTCATGTTCAAAACCGCCATTGGTGTCACCGAGGATTCCTCCTCCGTCTGCTACCTCCGTCCGGAGACCGCCCAGGGAATCTTCGTGAACTTCTCCAACATCCAGCGGACCACCCGAAAAAAACTCCCCTTCGGCGTGTGCCAGGTGGGAAAGGCCTTCCGCAATGAGATCACCCCCGGCAACTTCACCTTCCGCACCCGTGAATTTGAGCAGATGGAGTGTGAGTTCTTCTGCAAGCCCGGCACCGACCTGGAGTGGTTTGCCTACTGGAAGGACTTCTGTTTCCAATGGCTCCTCTCCCTGGGTATCCGCGAGGAGAACCTGCGGCTCCGGGACCATGAGCCAGCTGAGCTGGCCTTCTATTCCCGTGCCACCACCGACATCGAATACGCCTTCCCCTTCACCGAGTGGGGTGAGCTTTGGGGCATTGCCGACCGCACCGACTACGATCTGGGCCGCCATCAGGAGGCCTCCGGAAAAGACCTCACCTATTACGACCAGGAGTCCAATGAGCACTATATCCCCTATGTGATCGAGCCCTCTCTGGGATGTGACCGTGTGGCTCTGGCCTTTCTCTGTGAGGCCTATGATGAAGAGGTGGTGGATGCCGAAAAGAACGACATCCGCACCGTGATGCATCTCCATCCCGCCCTGGCCCCCTTCAAATGCGCCGTCCTCCCCCTGTCCAAAAAGCTCTCTCCCGCCGCCCAGGAGATTTACCACACCCTGTGCAAACACTTTATGGCAGACTTTGATGACGCCGGCTCCATCGGCAAGCGCTACCGCCGTCAGGACGAGATCGGCACCCCCTTCTGCATTACGGTAGACTTCCAGACCGTTGGCTCCGAGACCGATGAGGCCGACCACTGCGTCACCGTTCGGGACCGGGACACCATGGAGCAGATCCGTATGCCCGTCGATCAGCTTGTGACCTACATTCAGAGTAAATTGGAGTTTTAACCCATGAACGAACGCCTCCATGCCTGGGCCGCCCGCTCCCACGAGGGTGCGGGACCCTGGCTCACCCTGCTTTTTACCCTCCTCTCCGGACTGGGGATCGGTCTTCTCTCCATTCTCCTCGCGGTGGGTCCTTACGGACTGAGCGTCTTTCCCGGATATGTGGAGCGGCCCCTGATCCTACTTCTCAATCTTCTGCCCCCCATTCTCCTCTCTGCCCTCTTCCTGGCCATTACCCGCCGGAGCCTGCCCTCCTTCCTCCTCACCGCGGCAGTGACGCTGGGCTTTACACTGGGCAACTATTACAAGCTGGCCTTTCGGGATGACCCCCTCCTCTTTGCCGATCTCCTGCTCCTCAAGGAGGCGGGGAACATGGCGGGGAAGTATCATCTCTTTTTGGACAAGAAGCTCATTTTCACCCTGCTCTGCGTGGTGGGGGGCGCTGTCCTTCTCTTCTTCTTTGCCCGGGACCGGATCGGCCAAAAACCCCGGATTCTTCTGGCGGCCCTCACCCTTGCCCTCTCTGCCGCCCTGGTCCCCGTCTATTCCAGCGATTCGATCTATGAGGTCCATACTGCCTATTACGAGCGCATCCCCAGCCGCTGGTCCGCAACCCAGCAGTACATCGCCCACGGCTTTGTCTATCCCTTCCTCCACAGCATCACGGATGCGGTGGAAAAGCCCCCTGAGGGCTACCGGCAGGAGGAGGCCGCCGCCATCCTCTCCGCCTATACCGACGCGGATATCCCGGAGGAGAAAAAGGTGGATGTGATCGGCATTATGCTGGAGGCCTACAATGATTTCTCCCGCCTGGGGGTCCCCGGACTGAACGAGGAGGTCTACGCCTACTGGCATCAGCTGGAGCAGGAGAGCATCTCCGGCAATTTGATCACCAATATCTTTGCCGGGGGAACGGTGGATACCGAACGGTGCTTTGTCACCGGCTGTTCCAATCTGGGGGCCTTCCGTGCCCCAAGCAACTCCTATGTCTGGTATTTCCGGGACCAGGGCTACCGGGTGGAGGGGGATCACCCATGCTTCCAGTGGTTCTACAATCGGCACAATATCAATCAGAATCTGGGCTATGAGGAATACCGCTTTGTGGAAAACCACTATCATGCCATCTCCGGGGACAGACCCAGCACCGACAAAGAGTTCTTCGGCTCCTTCCTCCCTCACTATCAGGAATTTATCGCCCAAAACGACCAGCCCTACTTCAATTTCTCCGTAACCTATCAGGGACACGGCCCCTATGACACAGAGCAGCTCTGGTGGGGAGACGGCTGGGTGGAGCGGGGCAGCCTCTCCGACCACGACTTCAACATCCTCAATAACTACTTTGGCTCAATCCACGACACCAATGAGAATTTGAAGCAGCTCACCGCCGCCCTGCGGGAGAGTGACCGCCCCGTGATCCTGATCCTCTTCGGCGATCACAACCCCTGGCTGGGAGACGGCAACAGTGTCTATCACAATTTGGGAATCAATCTGGATCTCGGCACCGAAGAGGGATTCCGAAATTATTACACCACCCGCTACCTCATCTGGGCCAACGATGCCGCCAAGGAGGTCCTTGGAAATGACTTCATCGGGTCCGGCCCTGACATCGGCCCCTATTTTCTCATGAATCTGGTCTTTGAAGCCTGCGGCTGGACCGGGCCTGCCTATCTCCAGGCCAACAGCCAAATCGCCCGCCAGGTCCCCGTTGTCCATACCACAGGCCGCTATCTGGAACGGGGTTCCATTACAAACAGCCTCACCCCGGAGGGGGAGGCCCTGGTTCAAGATTATCTCAACCTGCAATACTATTGGCGGACCCATTTCGCCTATTGAAACCACATTTGAAAGGACTGATTCCCATGGATACCAAGCCTCTGGCCCTGGCTGCCGCCAAGGGCCGCCTCCTGGCCCTGAACGCGGTCCATGCCGCTGCCTCAGGTCACATTGGCGGCTCTCTCTCGGTCATGGACATCCTGACCACCCTCTATTTTCACACCATGAAGATCGACCCCAAACATCCCTCTGACCCGGAGCGGGACCGACTGGTTCTCTCCAAGGGGCACTGCACCCCTGCCCTCTATTCCCTTCTGGCCCTGAAGGGCTATTTCCCCAGGGAGGACCTCTCCCTGTTCCGCTCCATCCAGGGGCACTATTCCGGCCATCCTGACATGGTCCATGTGGCTGGCGTGGATATGTCCACCGGCTCTCTGGGGCAGGGAATTTCCGCCGCCGTGGGCATGGCCCTGGCGGGGAAGATGGACCGGAAGGCCTATCGGGTTTACGCCATTTTGGGAGATGGGGAGATTGAGGAGGGCCAAACCTGGGAGGCCGTCATGTCCGCCGCCAAATTCCGTCTGGACAATCTTTGCGCCGTGGTGGATGTCAACGGCCTTCAAATCGACGGAAGGACCTCCGAGGTCATGCCCAGCGAACCCCTGGACAAAAAATACGAAGCCTTCGGCTGGCACGTCATCCATGTGGACGGACATGATCTGGACGCCCTGGTCTCCGCCTTTGACGAGGCCAAGGCCATAACGGGAATGCCCACCATGATCCTGGCAAGGACAGTGAAGGGCAAGGGGGTCTCCTTTATGGAGAACAACGCAAGCTGGCACGGCAAGGCCCCCAACGAAGAGCAGTATCAGCAGGCCCGCCGGGAGCTTGCCCAACGGATTCGTGACTGCGCCGATGAAATGGTTCTGGAATCCATGAACCGTGCTCAGGAGCCTTTTATTTCATGGACCGGGGAAGGAGATGAGTGGAATGTCTGAGAAAATCGCAACTCGCGCCGCCTTTGGGGAGGCCCTGGTCACCCTGGCTGACCAGTACCCCCAGCTCACCGTGCTGGATGCCGACCTCTCCGGCTCCACCATGACCTGCGGCTTTGCCAAGGCTCATCCCCACCGTTTCTTTAATCTGGGGATCGCCGAATCCAATATGATGGGTGTTGCCGCCGGCCTTGCCACCTGCGGCAAAAAGGTCTTTGCCAGCTCCTTTGCCATGTTTGCCGCCGGACGGGCCTTTGAACAGGTCCGCAACTCCATTGCCTATCCCGGTCTCAATGTGACTGTGGTAGGCTCCCACGGCGGCCTCTCCGTGGGAGAGGACGGAGCGACCCACCAGTGCTGTGAGGATTTGTCCCTTATGCGGACCATCCCCAATATGACGGTTCTCTGCCCCTGTGACGGTCCGGAAATGCGTGCCGCTGTCTCCGCCCTCATGAACCATAAAGGCCCCGCATATCTGCGTCTGGGCCGTCTGGCCGTGGACTCCGTCACCGATCAGATCCCCGGCTATCAGTTTGAAATCGGAAAAGGGGTCCTGCTCCGGGAGGGCGCCGATGTGACCGTGGTCGCCACCGGTATGATGGTCCAGGCAGCCCTGAAGGCCGCCGCGCTTTTGGCCGGGGAAGGCCTCTCGGTTCAGGTCCTGGACTTTCACACCATAAAACCCCTGGACGGCCCTCTGCTGGAGGCCGCCGCGCGAAAGACCGGCTGTGTGGTCACCACGGAGGAGCATTCCGTTCTGGGCGGCCTGGGCAGCGCTGTGGCTGAGTATCTGGGGGAGCATTGCCCTGTTCCCGTAATCCGTCACGGCGTAAACGATCTGTTCGGACGGTCGGGGAAGGCCCAGGAGGTCCTGGACGCCTATGGACTCAATCCCCAGGGTGTGGCAGAGGCCGTTCGTAAAGCCGTCAAAAGAAAGGGATAATTTCCCGTTTGACCGCCGGAGGAAAATCAAAGGGAGACTGTCAGGACAGATAGGCTTCCGCGTATGCCTCCCCCATCGTATCGGCGGAAAAGAGAAATGAGCCCCAGGCATCAAAAACCTCAATATGCCCGTTGACACTCCGAAATTCAAACATAAAAAAGCCCCCTATACTGTTTTCTTTCAGAAACAGTATAGGGGGCTTTCTGTCCTATAAACCGGACTTTTATTGGGGGCGGAACACTTTTTCAAAGATCTCTGCATCCATGGTCTCATGTTCCAGAAGATAGACTGCCACCTCTTCCAGCTCGGAGCGCCGGCGGGTCAGGATCTCCTGGCACTGCCGATAGGCGTGATCGATCAGCTCCTTGACCTCGCTGTCAATCAGGTGCGCTGTAGCCTCGGAATAGGGCTTTGCCTGGGCCATGGACCGACCAATGAAGATTTCATCATGGCCGGAATCAAACACCACATTCCCCAGCTTATCACTCATACCATACTTGGTGACCATGCTTCGGGCGATGGAGGTGGCCCGCTCCAGGTCGTTGGAGGCCCCGGTGGACACATCTCCCAGCACCAGCTGCTCGGCGGCCCTTCCGCCCAGACAGCGGACAATCTGCTCTTTGAGCGCCTCCTTCGAATGGTAAGAGAGATCCTCCCGGGGAAGGGAGATGGTCATTCCTCCCGCCTGACCTCTGGGGACAATGGTAATCTGGTGGACCGGATCGGCGGTCCCCAGCTCATGAATGACGATGGCGTGCCCCGCCTCATGATAGGCGGTGAGCCGGCGCTCCTTCTCCAAAATCACCCGGCTCCGCTTCTCCGGGCCGGCAATGACCTTGAGGATGGAATCGAAAATATCCTCCCGATGGAGAATGGGATGATTCCGCCGGACCGCAAGGAGGGCGGCCTCATTCATGAGATTTTCCAGATCGGCCCCGGTAAAGCCCCCGGTGGAGCGGGCCACCTCCTCCAGGCGGACATCCTCCCCCAACGGCTTGCCTCTGGCGTGAATCTTGAGAATCTCCTGTCGGCCCTTGATGTCGGGAAGGCCCACATAGACCTGCCGATCAAAGCGGCCCGGACGGAGAAGGGCGGGGTCCAGAATATCCACCCGGTTGGTGGCGGCCAGCACAATGACCCCCTCGTTGGAGCCAAAGCCGTCCATCTCCACCAGCAGCTGGTTTAATGTCTGTTCCCGCTCATCATGTCCCCCGCCCAGACCGGTGCCTCTCTGACGGCCCACAGCGTCAATCTCATCAATAAAGACAATGGCGGGGGAATCCTTTTTGGCCTCGTCAAAAAGGTCCCGGACCCGGCTGGCCCCCACGCCCACATAAAGCTCCACAAAGTCGGAGCCGGAGATGGAGAGAAATTGGACCCCCGCCTCCCCCGCAACCGCCTTGGCCAGAAGGGTCTTGCCCGTGCCCGGAGGGCCTACCAGCAGAACCCCCTTGGGAATGTGGGCCCCCAGGGAGATGAACTTGTTGGGGTCCCGGAGAAAATCCACCAGCTCCTGAAGCTCGTTTTTCTCCTCGTCGGCCCCGGCGACATCGGCAAAGGTGACCGGTTTCCCCTGATCCTCCAGGGTCCGGGTCCGTGCCTTCCCAAAGCGGTTTCCCGGCTCCCCTCCGCCGCCCCCCTGGGACTGCTGGGAGAAGAGCCGCCAGAGAAGAAAGCCGATCAGGGCGATGGACAGATAGGGGAGAAGCCGCTCCCACCAGGAGGGCAGCTCCGGAGGCGGGTAGTCATAGCGCTCCAGACGGCCCATCTGCCACTCCCTTACAATAAGCTCATTGAGATCTTCATAAAAGAGGGGGAAGGAATAGATGGGATAGGAGACTGTTTTCCCCTCTTCCTTTCCCTCAGGGCGGAGGAGAAGGTGGACGGCATTGTCTTTCACCCAGAGCTCCTGTACCTTTTGCTGCTCCAAAAGCTGACGGATATCAGAGTAGACCAGTTTGGCCTCCCTGGGCTTTTGGCCCGTGAGAAGAGAGAGGGAGAGGAGGAGGGCCAGTAGGACAAAAAGGTAAAAGACCACATCCCGCAAAGAGATGGTTTTCTTCATTTAGTGTCCCTCATAGACAGCGGGCTTCAGGATTCCGATATAGGGCAGATTGCGGTAATATTCCGCATAGTCCAGCCCGTATCCCACCACGAAGTAGTCGGGGACCGTAAAACCAACATAGTCAGCCTGGACATCCTTGGTCCGGCGGGCAGGCTTATCCAGAAGGGTGCAGAGCTTGATGGAAGCCACCTTCCGGGCTTTCAAAAGCTGGAGGAGGTAGCTTAGGGTATTTCCGCTGTCCAGAATGTCCTCCACAACCAGAACATCCCGTCCCTCAATGTTTTCGGACAGATCCTTGAGGATTTTGACCTGCCCGGAGGAGGAGGTGCCGCCGCCGTAGGAGGAGACCGCCATAAAATCCACATTGCAGGGAATTTTGATCTCTCTGGTGAGATCGGCCATAAAGATATAGGAGCCCCGGAGGATACTGATAATCACCGGCTTTTTCCCCTCATAATCCCTGGTGATTTGAGCGCCCATCTCGGCCACTCGACGCTTTAACTCCTCTTCGCTGAACAGGGTGCGCTCAATGTCATTCTCCATCATGTCAATCATTCCTTCTCTTCATTTTTGAGTCAGGAGACAGGTCCTGAATGGGTGCCGCTGTATGATACGGCTCGGCGGGGGATCTGGGGTGAAAGGCGATGCGGACCCGCCCGAACCGGGGATGGTCGGAATTTTCCCCCAGCAGAGGGACCGCCACAGGGCCGAAGGCATCGGCGGCAATGGGGAGACCGTCCCGCAGATGACGGGGGATCTTTTTTTCAATCATCAGCTTTTTCAGGCTTTTTTCCGCCTGACCGGGAAGGCGGATTCGGTCACCGATCTGCCGGGGGCGGGCCAGAAGGCCGGGAAAGGCTCCCGTGACGGTGAGGGTCCAGTTCCCCACCTGATTTTCCCCCTCACTCAGAGGGACCGGAGTCCAGGGACCCTCCTCTTCCTGGGTGGTAAACAGAAGGGTCTCATAGACCCGGCGGACGGTGAGTCCGTGCGGGAGGGAGAGCCGGGCGGAGGGGTCCTTTGACCTTGCCAGGTCCAGCACCCCCCGGAGATGCCGCTCCCCATACTGGGAGGAGCCGGTCACCCGGTCCATCAGGGACCGGACGGCCCGGACCGAGATGGGGGTGGGGGCGGAGCGCAGACAGGAGACAGGGAGGACGGCGGACCCCGGTCCGAATTCCGCCTGGGACAGGAGGGCCTCCGCCATTTGCTGGAGGCAGCTGTTGTCCTCCCGCAAATGGTGGATGGCGGAGGAGACATTCTCCAGATATCGGGGATTCAGACTGAAAAGCACAGGGGTGACCTGGTGCCGAATCCGGTTTCTGGCATAGGTGTCATCCCCATTGGTCTCGTCCTCTCCATAGGGGATGGCGTAGCGGGCCACATAGGAATCAATCTCCCTTCGGGAGGTGGTGAGAAAGGGGCGGACCACCCTCCCACGCACCGGGGGAATCCCGGTGAGTCCCTGAAGGCCCGATCCCCGAACCAGGTTTAACAGGAGGGTCTCCGCGTTGTCATCGGCGTTGTGGGCGGTGGCAATCCGCAGGGCACCGATGGCCTGGGCGGTTCTTTCCAAAAAAGCATATCGGAGGAGTCTGCCCGCCTCCTCCACCCCCAGCCCCCGGCGGGCGGCCTCCTGATAGACCGCTCCCCGGTCCATATAGAAGGGGATCTGATGGTCCCGGCACCAGCTCTCTACCCGCCGAGCGTCCCGGTCGGCCGACTCTCCCCGCATCCCATGGTGGAAGTGACCCACCGCCAAATGAATCGGAAGGACGGCGGAGAGGCTTGCCGACCAGTGGAGAAGGGCCATGGAATCCCTGCCCCCGGAAACCGCCAGAAGGATGGTTCCCCCGGAGGGGAACATTTCATAGGCGGCGGAGAGGGCCAGGGCGCGGGGCAGATCGGGGGAGAGGTCATTCCTCATAGCGGCGCTCGATTCCGGAGAAGGTGGTAAACTCCGGAAGCCACTGCAGCTCTACCGTCCGGGTCTCCCCGTGACGGTTTTTGGCAATGATGCACTCGGCCAGATTGTGGGCCTCGGAGTCCTCATTATAGTAATC
>JAHHSE010000001.1 GCA_020025395.1 Oscillospiraceae bacterium | reverse complement strand
ACGATGCCCTGGCCCTGAGTATTTCCAAAGTCACCGGCTGGCGGATCTCCCGGGCCTATCTGGCCACAGATCTCACCGTCCTTCTCCTCTCCCTCACCTACATCCCCTTCCGGAGAATTGCCTTTTCCCTGATTACGGTGACCATTTCCTCCTGCCTGATCGACTGGATTCAGAATTTCTCCCTGGGACCGGGGGAGGAAAAGGGGACAGAGGATGGGACCGGGGGATAGGACACGGAAAGGCTCCCATCACCACACGGAAAAACAGCCTGCCAAAGGGCGTGACCGCCCCCTTGGCAGGCTACTTTATCATATGCTTATTTCCCTGTCAAGCGGTGATAGATATCCAGATACTTTTTTGCCGGTCCTTTCCAGCTGAAATCTGCGGTCATCCCGTTGATCTGGAGCTTTTTCCATTGCTTGGGGTCGTTGCGGTAGAGCTGGGTGGCCTCCCAGATCACATGGCTCATATCGTTGGCGTTGATATCTGCAAAGGTAAAGCCTCTGGCATCGGGCAGACCCACGGGGATCACCGTGTCCTTAAGGCCGCCGGTCTCCCGCACGATGGGAAGGGTGCCGTACCGCATGGCGATCATCTGGGAGAGGCCGCACGGCTCCGAGACCGAGGGCATGAGGAAGAGGTCCGCCCCGGCGTATACGGCGTTGGAGAGGGAGGCGGAATACATCAGCTGGGCGGAGAACCGACCGGGATACTGGGCGGCGGCGGTTCGGAAGGCCTCCTCATATTTCCAGTCCCCCGTCCCCAGCACCACCATCTGAAGATCCATGTCCATCAGATTGGGCAGGGCGGCCGTGAGCAGGTCAAAGCCCTTGTGGCTCACCAGCCGGGAGACGCAGGCAATGAGGGGCACGGAGGGGTCCTCCCGCAGACCCACCGCCTGCTGGAGAGCCTGCTTGCAGGTCTTTTTGCCCCCCAGCTTATTGTGGGTGTAGGAGGCGGCGATTTTCTGGCCCCGGGCGGGGTCATAGAGGGAGGTGTCCACCCCGTTCAAAATGCCCACGATCTTGCTTTGGCAGTCGGAGATCACCCCTTCCAGCCCGTGGGCGTAGAAGGAATAGTGCAGCTCCTGGGCGTAGGTGGGGGAGACGGTGGTGACGAAGTCGGCGGCGTAGATGGCCCCCTTCATCAGGTTTACATCCCCGTAATAGGCCAGCATTTTCTCGTTCAGATAGCTGGGGTTCAGGCCCAGAAGATCCACCAGGATCTCCTTGCCGTACCGGCCCTGATACTCGATGTTATGGATGGTGAAGACCGAGCGGGTGTTGGCCAGCTGGGGGATGTAATACCGGGCCTCCAGCAGATAGATGGGGACCAGGGCGGTCTGCCAATCGTTGGCGTGGAGGATGTCCGGCTTCCAGTCCAGATGCCCGCAAAGCTCGATCACCGCGCGGGAGAAGTAGGCAAATCGCTCCCCGTCGTCATAGTGACCATAAATCTGTCCCCGTTTGAAATAATACTCGTTGTCGATGAAGTAATAGGTGATCCCCTCCCGTTTCAGAGAGAAGACGCCGCAGTAGGGGGTGCGCCAGGCCAGGGTGGCATGGAAGTGAAAGAGGAAGTCCATCTTCTCCCTCCAGGGGGCACCCACACCCTCATAGAGAGGAAGGACCACCCGGACATCATGGCCCTGAGCGGCCAGGGCCTGGGGGAGGGAGCCTGCCACATCGGCAAGTCCGCCGGTTTTGATAAAGGGAGCTACTTCGCTGGCTGCAAACAGAATATTCATAGACTGCTCCTTTCCGATAGTAAGATGGGGAGGAGAAACAGGATCAGACCTCCGCGTTTTTGGCGATAGCCATGGGGTAGGTATCAGACCCCATGAGCATCCGTCCTGCCCCTACGGTCACATTTTTATCGGCAATGACATAGTTGGTGATGGCACCGGCTCTCACCACGGTTCCCTGCATCAGGATGGAATTGGAGATGCGGGCCCCCTTCTCCACCCGGACGCCTCGGAAAAGGATGGAGTGCTCCACCTCTCCCTCAATAATACACCCGTCTCCGATGAGGGAGTTTACAGCCTTGGACTCCGGGGAGTAGTAGGTGGAGGGATCGGAGCGGTCCTTGGTGCGGATGGGGCGGCCGGGATCAAAGAGATCGGCCCGGACGGCGGGATTTAAGAGAGCCATGCTGGTCTGAAAATAGGCCGAGAGGGAGTGGAGCCTGGGGGCAAATCCATCAAAGAAATAGGGGCAGATCTTGAGGGTCTGGATCATGGATTGCAGCACCCCCACCCCGAAGGAGGAGATCCCATGGGTGGAGCAGTGCTCCAGCAGGGAGAGGAGGAGGGATTTGGAGAGGATGTAGATATCCAAACTCTCGTAGCCCACCGGAGCGGCGGGGTGGATGGAGACATCGTTCACCCGGCTGCCGCCCCCCACGGTGACATAGAGGCATTTGGAGGGGTCCCCCTGGGGCCTGGTGGAGCAGACCACGGTGATGTCCGCTCCGCTGTCAATGTGCTGGGTGAGGACATTGGCCAGGGGGAGGTTGAGGACCAGATCCCCTCCCGCCAGGACCACATAGTCCTGACGGATGCGTTCCAAATAGGAGACCACTCCCGCGAGGGCCTCCATCCGTCCGTGGTAGGTATCCCCATGGACCCCGCCGGAGTAGCTGAAGGGGGGGAGGATGCGGAGACCGCCCCGCTTGCGGGAGAGGTCCCAGTCCTTGCCCGAACCCACATGGTCCAGAAGGGACTGATAATTGGACTGGACAATGAGGCCCACATCCCCCACCCCGGCGTTGACCAGGTTGGAGAGGGCAAAGTCGATGACACGGTAACGGCCCCCAAAGGGGATGGAAGAGGTGTTCCGATTGGCGGTCAGCTCCCGAAGGACGGGGTCCGAGCGGTAGGCAAAGACGATTCCGTGCAAATTGTTCATGGGGTGCCTCCTCCTTCCTTGATGTCATGGGTGACCATGGATTGGGGGGCAACGGTGGCGGAGGCCCCCACATGGACCCGGTTGGCCACCACGGCCACCCCCCAGTTGGGGGAGCTGTCCGGCGGCCCCCCGATCACGGCCTTCTCGCCAATGACGGCGTGTTCCGCTACAATGGAATATTCCACCACGGCCCCGGCCCTGACAACCGCCCCCGGCATCAGGATGGAGTAGCGGACCACCGCGCCCTCCTCCACAAGGACCGAGTGGAAGAGAACGGAATTTTCCACCAGACCCTCCACCTCACAGCCGTCGGAGATGATGCTGTGGGAGACACGGGCACGGGGACCCACATAGTGGGGGGGACGGACCGGAGTGCGGGAATAGATGGGGAAGCCCTTGTCGTGGAGGGCGATCCCGGATTCGGGAGAGAGCATATCCATATTGGCGTCCCAGAGGGAGCTGATGGTGCCCACATCCTTCCAATAGCCCTGAAACCGATAGGCCACCAGCTTTTCCCCCGCATTCAGCATGGCGGGGATAATGTTTTTTCCAAAGTCGTTGGAGCTGTCCTCCTGGGCCTCATCGGCGATGAGGTACTCCCGGAGCTTTTTCCAGCGGAAGATGTAGATGCCCATGGAGGCCAGGGTGCTTTTGGGATGGGCGGGTTTCTCCTCGAATTCATAGATGTTGTCCGCCTCATCCACATTCATGATCCCGAAGCGGGAGGCCTCCTCCAGCGTGACCTCCAGCACGGCGATGGTGCAGTCGGCCTGGGCGGCCTTGTGGCGGGCCAGCATCTTGGCGTAGTCCATCCGGTAGATGTGATCCCCGGAGAGAATCAGCACGTATTCCGGATCGTAGGACTCTAAAAAGCTGATGTTTTGGTAGATGGCGTTTGCGGTCCCCTTGTACCATGTCCCCCTCTCCCCCTCAATCACATAAGGGGGGAGGATATGGACCCCGCCGTCAGAGCGGTCCAGGTCCCAGGCCTGCCCGTTGCCGATATAGGCGTTGAGCTCCAGGGGCTTATACTGGGTGAGAACCCCCACGGTATCGATTCCGGAGTTCACACAGTTGGAAAGGGGAAAATCAATGATGCGGTATTTCCCGCCGAAGGGGACGGCGGGCTTTGCCACCTTGCTGGTCAGGGCCTTTAATCGGCTGCCCTGACCGCCGGCCAGGAGCATGGCCACACATTCCTTTTTCATGATCGGATACACCTCTCTTCTTCGTAATGAAACAGGTCAGAAGCAGTCACACCTGTTGCTGTGGCTTGGAAAGACGCTTGAGAGGCGGCTTTTTTTTCACGCACTTCAAAATCACAGCGCCCATGGGGGGAATATCCACGGCCAGCTGCTGGGGCCTGCCGTGGCAGGGTTCATCACTGGTGTGCAGGGGTTCGGGGTTGAGACGGCCCTGGCCGCCGAAAAGGACCTCATCGGTATTGAAGATCTCCTGATACACCCCCCGGCAGGGGACTCCGATCCGGTAGCCCCTGTGATAGGTGGGAGAGAAGTTGCACAGGACCACCAGAAAGCTCCCCCGTTTATCCTTCCGCAGGAAGGCGGCGGTGTTGGCGGTGTTGTCGTCGGCGCAGATCCATTCAAAGCCCTCCCAGGAGAAATCCAGCTCCCAAAGAGGCCTTTGGGCCAGATAGAGGGCGTTGGCCGCTTTGAAAAAGGCGTGGAGCGCCCGGTGGCGGGCCCCGTCCTCATCCCCCTGGTCCAGAAGATGCCAGTCCAGGGAATACTCATACTGCCACTCGTGCCATTGACCGAACTCCGCCCCCATGAAAAGGAGCTTTTTCCCGGGATGGGTCAGCATATAGGTGAGGAAAACCCGGACCCC
This sequence comes from Oscillospiraceae bacterium, assembly GCA_020025395.1. Taxonomy (GTDB): domain Bacteria; phylum Bacillota; class Clostridia; order Oscillospirales; family Oscillospiraceae; genus JAHHSE01. The sequence continues at coordinate 31,985 of JAHHSE010000001.1, read as the reverse complement.
GGCGTACTTCTGCTCGTCATCCCCCGGCATTTTGGAGAGAAGGGAGCCTTTCAGGTGGACCACCTCATCGTGGGAGAAGGGGAGAACAAAGTTTTCGGAAAAAGCATACAGGAAGGAGAAGGTGATATCCTTGTGGTTAAACTGGCGGAAATAGGGGTCCAGCTTGATGTAGTGCTGGAGGTCGTTCATCCACCCCATGTTCCACTTGAGGTTAAAGCCCAGCCCCCCCTCGCTGGTGGGGTGGGTCACCTTGGGCCAGGCGGTGGACTCCTCCGCGATCATCAGCACATCGGGATGGTCCAGGAAAACGGCCTCGTTGAGCTTTTGCAGAAAATCCACCGCCTCCAGATTCTCGTGTCCGCCATATCGGTTGGGGACCCACTGTCCCTCCTGCCGTCCGTAGTCCAGATAGAGCATGGAGGCCACCGCGTCCACCCGGAGGCCGTCCGCATGGAATTCCTCCAGCCAGAACATGGCGGAGGAGATGAGGAAGGAGCGGACCTCGTTTCTGGCATAGTCAAAGACCCGTGTGCCCCAGTCGGGATGCTCCCCCTTCCGGGTGTCGGCATACTCATAGGTGGGGGTCCCGTCAAACTCGTAAAGGCCGAAGGCATCCTTGGGGAAATGGGCGGGGACCCAGTCCAGGATCACCCCGATCCCGGCCTGGTGGAGCTGGTCCACCAGATACATAAAGTCGTGGGGGGTGCCGAAACGGCTGGTGACGGCAAAATATCCGGTGCATTGATAGCCCCAGGAGCCGTCATAGGGGAACTCCGTGACCGGCATCAGCTCCACATGGGTATAGCCCATCTCCTTCACATAGGGGACCAGGAAGCGGGCGATGTCCCGATAGGAGAGGATTTCTCCGCTTCCCGTCCGCCGCCAGGAGCCCAGATGGACCTCGTAGACATTCATGGGGCTGTGGTAGATGGGATGCGTCCTGCGCCGGGCCAGCCACTTCCGATCCCCCCATTGGTAGCCGGAGAGATCATAGACCTTAGAGGCGGTCCCGGGGCGGGTCTCCGCGTGGAAGGCATAGGGGTCCGCCTTGGCCAGAACACGGCCGTCGGCGGTATGTATGGCGAATTTATAGGGATCATAGAGGGTGAGGTCGGGCTGGAAGCACTCCCAGATGCCGTCTCCCACCGGGAACATGGGGTTGGCCTCCGGGTCCCAATCGTTGAACGCTCCCATGAGGCTGACCCCCTTGGCCTTGGGCGCCCAGACCCGGAAACGATACCCCTCCCGGTCGTTCTCACACGCAGGGTGACAGCCCAGATAAGTCCATGCCCGGACCGAAGTCCCGGCGGAAAAGGCCTTTTTCTCCTTTTTCATAGGTCCTCCTTTGCGGTTTCGACATAATTCATGAAAAGAATTTGTCGAACCTTGTAAAAGATGCTCATATAAAGAATGACGAAGGTGATTTATTTGTATAAATTATACAACATGGAACGGGGAAGGTCAAGAAGAAGAACGGGCTTTTTTGAAAAGAATGAGAGGGGAAAGAAAGCCCTCCCATGGTTCTATTGACATTATACCCTGCTTTTTTACGGGTGCAAGCGTCTTTTTTCGACGGGAGGGGGAGACAGATTCGGAAAAGGGCCGATCCTGTCTCCCCCCGGCATCAATCCGCCATGAAGAGCCGGCGGAGGAAGCGGGTGAACACGTCTCCTGTGGTGAGCCGATCCACCCCCGCATCTGCCACAATGGGGATGCTCTTCTGCTCCACGCCATCCAGATAGATGGTCATGGTCCCCAGCTTCTGCCCCTGCTCTACCGGGGCCTCCACCCGGTCCGTGAGCTGGACAGAGGTTGTGATCTTATTGAGCTCTCCCTTGTCTGCCAGGATTTTGCCCGGCTCCCTGAGAACAGGCTGGACCACGGGGGAGACCCCCAGGGAGACATCAACGGGGGGGAGAGCCTGGTCGGGCCGGGCCTCCACCAGGGCATAGTTGGAAAATCCGAAGGTGAGGAGAGATTTGGCGGACTCAAACCGCTTTTCGGAGGTGGGGGCGTGGAGGACCACCGCGATCAGCTCCATTCCGTCCCGTTCCGCCGTGGCGGAGAGACAGAAGAGGGCGGAGGCGGTGAACCCGGTTTTCAGACCGGTGGCCCCATCGTAAAAACGGATGAGCTTGTTGGTGTTGGAGAGCTGAAACTGCCCTTCTCGGACGGAATCCATCCAAATGGTGGTGAAGCCGCGGATCTCCTCATGACGGATCAGCTCCCGGCTCATCAGGGCGATGTCATAGGCGGTGGTCTGATGGTCGGGGTCGGGAAGTCCGGTGCAGTTGCAGAAGGTGGTATTCTTCATCCCCAGCTGGGCGGCCCGCTCATTCATCCATGCCACAAAGGAGGACTCGCTGCCCGCCAGATGCTCCGCCAGAGCCACGGCGGCATCATTGGCAGAGGCCACCGCAACGGATTTGAGGAGCTCCCGGACCGTCATCTGCTCCCCTTCCTTTAAATAGATCTGACTGCCCCCCATGGAGCAGGCGTAGGCGGAGGCCTGAACCCGGTCCTCCATGGAAATCCGACCGGAATCCACGGCCTCCATCACAAGGAGCATGGTCATGATCTTGGTGACGCTGGCCGGCTCATAGCGGTCGTGGGCACCTTGCTCGTAGAGGATGGTCCCGGTCTCCTTCTCCATCAAAATGGCGGCGGGGGCCTCCACCGAGGGCTCGCCGGAAATGGCCCGGGCGGGAAGGACCCCAAGTGTCAGCGCCAGCAGGGCGCAAAAAATTCGTTTCACAGCAAAAACCCTTTCCTTCAAATGTCATGTTCAGAATGTGTCTTTTTCCCCTGAATAACCATGGGGGTTTCTGGAAATTTTACGGGAAAAAGTGGGACTTGCATTTTGGGCCGTTCTGTGATATAGTGGAAACCACGCTGGGCGGATATGCCCTGAGATCGTTTAGATTCGCCCTGTGGGTGCGGAAAGGAAGATGCACAATGCAGCTCGCTCTCACCATCCTGGTGGTCGTGGTTTCCCTCGTCCTCATCGCCGTTGTCATGCTTCAGTCCGGTAAGAGTGCCGGCCTGTCCGGTGCCATCGCCGGTGGTATGGATACCTTTTTGGCCAAGAATAAGGCCAAGAGCTGGGATGCCAAGCTGGCCCGCTGGACCAAATATGTGGCCATTCTGTTTATCCTGCTGGTCCTGGCCCTGTCTTTGATTTAAGAGCGCAAAAACGCCGTTCCGTTTGGAAGGGCGTTTTTTGTTTGATTTTCCCAAAAGAAACTCCGCTTTGAGGTATTAATATGAAAAGAAAAAAGGAACAGGCAGGGAAAAAGGCGCCCCTTCTCCCCACCCGTGAAAGCGCCGTCAAGGCGATTTTAGAGGACAAACACATTGACCCCCGTTTCCCCAGGGAGGTGGAGGCCGCCGCCGCCCGAATGCCCGGCCAGGTCACGGAAAAGGACCTGAAAGACCGGGAGGACCTTCGGGAGGAAACCATTTTTACCATAGACGGGGATCACTCCAAGGACTTTGATGACGGGGTTTCCCTCACCCGGCGGGAGGACGGTGCCGTGTGCCTGGGGGTCCACATTGCCGATGTGGGCCACTATGTCAGGCTTGGCTCCCTTTTGGACCGGGAGGCCTTTGAGCGGGGGACCTCGGTCTACTATGCAGATCAGGTGGCCCCCATGCTCCCCGTCTCTCTATCCAATGGAATCTGCTCCCTGAATCCGGGGGTGGACCGGCTGACCCTCTCCTGCTTTATGACGGTGGATCAGAGAGGGGAGGTGAGGGAGTACCGTCTTTCCCGGTCGGTGATCCGAAGCTGCGAGCGGATGACCTATCGGGTGTGCAACCTCCTGCTCTCCGGGGAGGCGGGCACCGGGCTGGAGGAGCGGTATGCCCGGATTCTGCCCGCATTGAAGGATCTGGAAAAGTTAAACGAGGTCCTCACCGCAAAGCGCCGCCGCCGGGGGGCCCTGGATCTGGAGACCGGGGAGCGGCAGATCCTCTGTGATCCGGAGGGAAGGCCTGTGGAGGTCTGCCGCAGGGAGACGGGAGTGTCGGAACAGATCATTGAATCCATGATGCTCCTGGCCAATGAGACGGTGGCGGGTCATCTGGCCCGGCGGGGACTGCCCGCCGTCTATCGGGTCCATGAGGCCCCCAGTGAGGAAAAGTGCAAGGCCCTCAGACAGATGCTGGCCCCCCTTGGATATGAGGTAAAGGGTAGCGGACAAAAGAGTTTTCAATCCCTGCTGAGAAAAAGCAAGGGGACCCCGGAGGAGATTCAGGTGAATATGCTGGTCCTCCGCACCATGATGAAGGCCGTCTACTCCCCCGAAAATCTGGGACATTTTGGGCTGGCGGCAGAGGATTACTGCCACTTTACCTCCCCCATTCGCCGCTATCCCGATCTGATGGTCAACCGGGTCCTCACCGCCGAGCTGACCGGAAAGACGGGGGAGACCGCCCTTCGGAGGCTGGCCAACGCCTGCAAGACCGCTGCCATCCAAGGCTCCCAGCGGGAGGCGGCCGCCATGACCGCCGAGCGGGAGATTGAAAAGCTCTATCTGGCGGAGTATATGGAGGATCATGTGGGAGAGGCCTTTTTGGGGTTGGTCACAGGGGTAACCTCCTTTGGCCTCTTTCTCACCCTGCCCAACGGGGTGGACGGCCTTCTTCCGGTGCGGGCCCTCCCGGAGGATTTCTATTTATTTGACGAGGACCACATGGCCCTCATCGGGGAGCGCACCAAAGCACGGTACGCCTTCGGCATGACCCTTCCCGTTCTCTGCGCCGCCGCCCATGGAGGCCTGGGACAGGTGGACCTGGCCCTGCTGGATGAGGAGGGGAACATCGTCCCCCTCCGGGAGAGAGCCCCCCGCTCCCAGGGAAGAGGAAAAAACAGCGCCCGAAAGGTGATCGAGCGCAATCGAAAAAAAGGCCGTTACCGCCCGCCCAAACGGGGTCCGAAGGGGAAAAGAAGATAACGAATAGAGATTATTCAGCCTTTTATTACAATTTGTACTTGATGGAGGGAGGTGGGAAGCCGGAGAAAAAGAGGAGGATTTCCTGTTGACAACCCTTTCTTCTGGTGATATAGTGGTGGGGTCAAAGGCTGAGAAGGAGTTTTTGTCCGCAGTGCCGCACAGAGAGGGGACCAACGGCTGAAAGGTCCCTGCGAAGCAGGCGGAACAGATACCGCTCCGGAGCCGTCCCGGCGAACCGGGACCGGGCCCTCCCGTTACAGAGGCATCGAGCGGCGGCCGATCGGGCCGCAAGCAGGGTGGAACCGTGGAGCAGGAAGACTTCACCCCTGAATGGTCAGGGGTGAGGTCTTTTTTGATGATCCCTTATGAAAGAGGAGGACTTCTGTATGAGCGAAGAAAATGGATACACCTTTGAAAATGAACAATACCGTAAAACTTACTGGCATACGGTCTCCCACATTCTGGCCCAGGCGATGAAGCGGCTTCATCCCGAGGTGAAGCTGGCCATCGGCCCCGCCATTGAAACTGGCTTTTACTATGATTTTGACACCCCCGTCCCCTTTACCCCGGACGACCTGGGAGAGCTGGAGGCGGAGATGCGGAAGATCTGCAAGGAAAAGCTGAAGCTGGAACGGTTCGAGCTGCCCCGGGCCGAGGCCCTCAAGCTGATGGAGGAGAAGGAGGAGCCTTATAAGGTGGAGCTGATCCGGGACCTGCCGGAGGATGCCGTGATCTCCTTCTACAGGCAGGGGGACTTCACCGACCTGTGTGCCGGTCCCCATCTGGATTCCACCGGACGGGTGAAGGGAAACGCCATCAAGCTCACCTCCGCCACCGGGGCCTATTGGCGGGGGGACTCCAACCGAAAGATGCTCCAGCGGATTTACGGCATCGCCTTCCCCAAAAAGGATGAGCTGGACGAGTATCTGGAGAGACAGGCCGAGGCCCTCAAGCGGGATCACAACAAGCTGGGCCGTGAGCTGGAATACTTCACCACCGTGGATGTGATTGGTCAGGGCCTGCCCATCATCCTGCCCAAGGGGGCAAGAGTGATCCAGACCCTCCAGCGCTGGGTGGAGGATGTGGAGCGGGAGCGGGGCTACCTCCTCACCAAGACCCCCTATATGGCGAAACGGGAGCTTTACAAGATCTCCGGCCACTGGGACCACTATCTGGACGGGATGTTCGTGCTGGGTGAGCCTCAGGATGAGACCAAGGAGTGCTTTGCCCTCCGTCCCATGACCTGTCCCTTCCAGTATCAGGTCTTTCTGAACCGCGCCCGGTCCTATCGGGACCTCCCCATGCGTCTGGGAGAGACCTCCACCCTCTTCCGGAACGAGGATTCCGGGGAGATGCACGGACTCATCCGGGTCCGTCAGTTCACCATTTCGGAAGGCCACCTCATCCTCCGTCCGGAGCAGCTGGAGGAGGAGTTTAAGGGCTGTCTGGATCTTGCGAAATACTGCCTGGACACGGTGGGCCTGCTGGACAAGTGCAGCTTCCGCTTCTCCCAGTGGGACCCCGCAAACCCCAACAACAAGTATGAGGGCACCCCGGAGCAGTGGGAGCTGGCCCAAAACACCATGGCCAAAATCCTGGACGATCTGGATGTAGCATATGAAGTCGGCATTGATGAGGCCGCCTTCTATGGTCCCAAGCTGGACATTCAATATAAGAATGTGTTCGGTAAGGAGGATACCCTGGTCACCATCCAGATCGATATGCTCCTGGCCAGGCAGTTTGGGATGGAGTATGTGGATGCGGACGGTCAGAAGAAGACCCCCTACATCATCCACCGCACCTCCCTGGGCTGCTACGAGCGGACCCTGGCTTACCTCCTGGAGGAGTACGCCGGCGCCCTGCCCACCTGGATGGCGCCGGAACAGGTGCGCATCATGACGGTGACCGACCGGGCGGACGACTATGCCTATGAGCTGAAAAACACCCTCTTTGCCCAGGGCTTCCGGGTGGAGGTGGACGACCGGAACGAGAAGATCGGAAAGAAGATCCGGGAGGCTCAGCTGGAAAAGGTCCCCTATATGCTGGTGGTGGGAGACCGGGATGTGGAGGCCGGGACGGTCTCGGTCCGCCATCGGGCGGAGGGAGATCTGGGCGCCATGTCCAAGGAGGACTTCACCGCTCTGCTCCGAAAGGTTGTGGACGGAAAGGCCAGGCAGTGAGGGAACGGCCCCCCCTGAAACCGGGGGGCCGTCAATTATCATAGGAATGGAGGAGGTTTCCATGAGTGCGACCATGGGCACCCTTATGAATCTTGCCATCTATGTGGCATTGGTTGCGGTGGGAGTCTTGTTAGGCTCCCGCCCCTTCTGTCAGAAAAGAGAGCTGCCCTGGCTGGGAAAATTCCAATTTCTGGCCCTGATGCTTCTGATTGCCGCTTTGGGGGTGAAGCTGGGCGCCAATGAAGAGGTAGTCACCTCTCTGGGGAGCATTGGTCTCTCCGCCCTGTTTCTCACCGTCATGGCAATGGCGGGCTCCCTGCTTTGTGTTCTGCTGGTGCGGAAATACCTGCTGAAGCTGGACCGCTGGGGCAGACATCACGAAGACCGGGAGGAAGGAGAGGAGAAGAGGGGACCCGCCCAAAAGGTGGATCATTCCAGCACCTTCTTCATTGTGGGGGCGGTGGTTTTGGGAATGGCGGCCGGGCGCTTTCTCCTCCCGCCTCAGGCAAGTGAGGCCTGCGGGACGATCATCGACTTTGGCCTCTACCTCCTCCTCTTCCTGGTGGGGGTGGATATGGGCAAGCAGGGCGGGGTCTGGGACTCCATCCGGCAGGCCGGCTTTGGGGTTTTGCTCATCCCCGTCGCCGTGGTGGCGGGAACCTTTGCCGGAGCCGTTCTGGCCGGACTCTTTCTCCCCATGGGGATCAAGGATTCCATGGCGGCCTCGGCAGGGCTGGGGTGGTACTCCCTGGCCCCCACCCTCCTGGAAAAATACTCCCTGTCCGTCTCTGCCGTCTCCTTCCTCTCCAATGTCATGCGGGAGATTTTTTCCATTCTTTTGGTTCCTGTCATCGCCAGACGAATCGGTTATGTGGAGGCGGTGGCCCCCTGCGGCGCCACGGCTATGGATACCCTGCTCCCCATGGTGGTAAGCTCCACCAGTGAGCGGATCACCGTCTATTCCTTCGTGTCCGGTGTGGTCCTTTCCCTGGCGGTGCCGGTGCTGGTCTCCGCCGTGGTGGCCCTTCCTCTCTAAAATTCTCTGTTTCAGCCAAGAAAGAACCCCTGTTTTCGCCTGACGAAAACAGGGGTTCTTTCTTGGCTGAGGAGTTCCCGGCCCTTGTCCTGACCGCCGGTCAGTCCAATCTGCCCTCTCTCCTCGCATTGGAGGGCCAGAGCGTGGAATCTGGGGGCGAAGGCGGAGGTATCCAGTCCGGATTGGAGAAGATCCGCCAGTCCCCCCCTCCAGCCATTGAACCAGCGTTTCCAGTCGCTCCATCAGCTTGGCCCGTTCCTTTCTGTACGGAACCTCCAGCCACAGGCTCCGCCCTCTGGATCTTGCGGCCGGATGGAGAAGCACTGGCGGGCCCGGTCGTATGTCTGAGGGAGGCAGTTGTCCGGGCGGATCAGAGCCAGTCGGTCCTGCTCCGGGGTGTTGGGACGGCTCCGCCGAACCAGGAGTCGGTCAAACCGTGAAAAAATCTCCTCCCTGGGCAGGAGGCTGCCAGGGGACCTCTCCCCCAGAAGGGCGGCCTTGCAGCCCTCGGTGGCGGAGAGGTTTCCCCCTCAGGTTGCCCTGGCCCCTCTCAGCTCCATGGAACCCCCCTGAAGCTGAGAGAGAGGGACGGGCAGTCCCCATAAGCCTCCCGGCGTTCTCCTCATAAAAGGTGGGGCGCACTTGGGAAAAGGTGTAATAGCCCCCCTTTTGCTCCTCCCAGAAATCATAGATGGTACCTGCATATCCGCTTTGACCCGTAAAGTCCCGCAGACCCAGAAGGGAAAGCTTCAGCCGATCCACCGGCTCATATTCCTCCCGAAAGATCCCGGCCAGAGCCTGGATCCCGTCCTGATCCGCAGCCTCCAGGGCGGAGGCCAGACGAAAGGCCTGGGAGAACCGCCGTAACAGAGCGGTGTCCCGATAGGCGGCGGATCGGGTGAAATAGGCGGCATATTCCCCGTGGAGGCTGCGCAGAGCTCGCTCCAGATCGGGGAGCCGGGCGGGGGGCATGGCCCCCACATAGGCCCCCAGTCCCGCCAGATGCTCCCCGGTGGTGCGGTCATAGCAGGGGCTGCCCTCGCCGTTCAGCGCCGTGAGGGCGATGAGCTTGGCCCCGCTCTCAATGATATCCCGGCAGATCCCATAGAGCTTGGCCCGGCTGTTTCCCTCACAGAGGTCGCTGATCAGCACCACCATGGTCCGATGGGGGGTCCGTAATCAGGCTTTCGCAGTAGGTGAGGGCCTTGGCAATGTCCGTCCCTCCTCCCAGCTGAATGCTCATCAGGGCCTCCACGGGATCGTCCACATAGCCGCTCAGATCCGCCACGGCGGTGTCAAAGATCACCAGACGGGTGTCCAGCATGGGCAGCTTGGCAAGGATCCCCGCCATCACCGCGCTGTGAATCACATTGGACAGCATGGAGCCGCTCTCATCCACCGCCAGGATGATCCGCCAGGGGTGGTGGCGTTTCACCCTTCCGTAAAAATAGACCTGTTCCAGGATCAGACGCTCAGACGCCCTGTCATAGTGGGCGAGGTTTTTCCGAATGGTCCGCCGAATATCCAGATTGCGGATGGAGGGAAGGGAGCTTCGGCTGGTTCGGTCCACCTTTCCAAGCACCCCCCCGGTCGGTGAGGATCTCTGTGATCTGATAGAGGAGGGTACAGGCCTCCTGAACCTGACGGACCGAGCGGTCATCCACCTGATTTAAAGCGGGGATTCGATGCAGCAAACGGGTATAGCACTGACGGAGAAGGGACGAATAGTCACAGGTCCCCCGCTCCCCATACTGAAGCTACCACTCATCCAGGGTATTTAAGGCGGCGCAGGCCTCGCACAGGGAGGCGAAATCCCCATCCTTCAGCAGAAGACCTTCCAGACCGTCCGCAAGGGCGTCCGACACGGAGCCGATCCCCATGAGAAAGCCCTGGACCAGCAGTCCGGCCCCTTTTCCAACCGGGCAAAGCCGCAGTTTAAAAAGACGGTCTGATGGAGAAATCGGCTGGTGTTCCGATGCCGCGGGTCAGAGAAGATGGAGAGGATGACCCGCTGAACGGCGGCGCTCTCCTGCTTCAGCCTGTCCTGATGCAGTCTGTCCCACATCCGCCCATACTGACGGGAGGCCTCCTCAATACGGAGGGCCATGTGGGCTTCTCTGGCCAGGCATCCGTCCGCCAGAAGCTCCTCCTCCCCCTTCTCCCGGTCCAAAAGACCGGTTCGGTCCCAATAGGCGTAATAGAGGGCCATAGGGGCCTTCGTGTCCGGATGGACCAGGACGGGGATGAGATCGTTGGCGTTTTCCGGTCCCTCCACCAGGACGCACTCCGGCCGATACCACTCCATAACCCGCTCCAAATGCCAGGCGCAGGCCGGGCTGTGGTGGCGCACCGGATAATAGAGGACGGGCGCATCCAGAGAGAAGGGGATCCCCCCAGCTGATTTCTCGCCTCGTAATAGCGTTTCCATGCGCCGCCCTCCTGCTTCGCTTTTCTGGAGACCACGGTGGAAAAATAGCCCATGGTCTTATCCATATCCTCCTGGGACTCCTTGGCCGCCGCTCCCACCAGGTTCTTGACCAGATTTTTTCCTCCATCCGCCCGTCCCCATAGTACCAGGCGGACATGAAGGTCTGATAGCAGACCGAGATGGCCTCGGCGGTGCTCATGACGGCGGCAGGCCTTTCAATCCGCTCCCCTTCTCGGAAAAGGCCGGTCCGAAGCTCATGATAGGTGGTGGCTAGCAGCTCCGCCGCCTCCTCATCCAGAGGCTGGGTAATCCCTGACGCCTGGGCCAAGGCCCCCGCCTCATTGAGGATGATCCGCTTCTCCAGCGCCACATCCCCCACCGGCTGGACGATTTCGAAATGAAATCGGCGTTTTAGGGCGCTGGACATCTCATTGACACCCCTGTCTCCGGTGTTGGCGGTGCCGATCACATTAAAACCGGGACGGGCAAACAAAAGTCCCTCGTCCCCCAGCTCCGGAATGTTCATCACCTTGTCGCTCAGCACACTGATCAGGCTGTCCCGGATCTCCGCCGGGGTCCGGGTGATCTCCTCAAACCGGGTCAGGATTCCCTTTTCCATCCCCACATAGAGAGGGGCTGGGACCAGGGCCTGACGGCTGGGTCCATTGGCCAGAAGAAGGGCATAGTTCCAGCTGTATTTAATCATATCCTCCGTGGTTCCCGCTGTCCCCTGGACGGTGTTGGTGCTGCATCCGCTGATGGCGGCGGTCAACAGCTCGGACAGCATGGTTTTTGCCGTTCCCGGCTCCCCCGCAAGCATCAGGCCCCGATTACCCGCCAGGGTGATGATGCTCCGCTCCACCAAAGCGTCGTTGCCCAAATATTTTTTCTCAATGATATTCTCCCGATCCCCGCAGCGGACAGGGGCCTTGGAGCCAAGAATGAAGAGGCGGACCGCCTTGGGAGAGAGCTGCCAGTTTTCCGGCTTTCTGTTGTCCTGATCCCAGAGTCGCAGGGTTTCCAGTTCCTCCCTCCTTATAAGTCGCATGATAGCCCGCCCCATTCCCCATGTCAATTGAGAGGCATGATGCGCAAAAAAGGAGGAAGGGCAGACCCCGCCGGATCTGCCCTTCCCTGTTTTCCTGTCTGTCCCGCGTGATTCCCAGGCAAACGGAAAAGTTACTGCATATTCTTCTCGTAGGCCTCGATCATCTTCTTGACCATCTGACCGCCCACGGAACCGGCCTCACGGCTGGTCAGGTCGCCGTTGTAACCCTGCTTCAGGTTGACACCCACCTCATTGGCGGCTTCCATCTTAAACTTATTGAGAGCCTCACGAGCGCTGGCGACTACGGGCTGATTGCTGTTTTTGGAGCTGGACATGATAATGTTTCTCCTTTTCAAATTGATTTGTTTTTTTGTGTCGGGTACTTGACCCAAGCATAGTTTGAGCAGTGCGGAGAACATTATCCTGTGTAAAGCCTTCCGTTTTTGGAAAAAGGATGAAATTACGCGAAAAATCACGCAAAAACCATTTGGTCTATGTGGGTGCTTCCTGCTCTCGGAGGGAGGAGATGGAGACCTCATAGGCCACCTTCGGAATCTGCGTCTCCCCATTGGATTTCAGGTATCCTCTGCTTTGGAGCCGTCCCTCCAGGCTGACGCTCTGGCCCACCGTCATGGCGGCGGCCCTGGCCGCCGTGGCACCCCAGGCGATACAGGGGAGATAGTCCGCCCGCCCGTAGTGCCGGGGGACCGCCAGCATCAGGTCGCAGATTTCCCGTCCCAGGGGTGTTCTGCGAAAAACAGGTTTTTTGCATAGGACACCAGACAAAAAAAGACTGTTTTCCGATGGTCCCGGCTCCGCCAGAAGGGTCTGGACAAAAACCGTGATCACCAGGCGGCTGCCCACGCCGGAGCGGTTGTTGTAGGACCGAACCTGTCCCAGGACCGCCACCCTCTCTCCGGGGCGAACCCTGCCCACCAGCTCTTCCGGTCCCAGAAGATTCAGCTCGTCCTCCGCGCCGGAGAGCCGCTTGACCGAAAGGGGAAACTGATAAAAACGGATCCCGTGGCTTTCATGGGAAAAGGCCGGGGGAGACAGCACCTGCCCCCGCAGTCTGATCTGGTTTTCTTCCATTTCGTCACATCCCTGGTATCAGATAGAAAATTCCCGTCATCGGAATTCTCCTTCTCACCATATGCGGACCCCGGGATGGACAGACCTGTGATTTCGTCTTCCCCCTTTTTTTCCGTCTATTCCCCATCAAAACCGCTTTTCGGGGGACGGGACACCTCCCCTCTCTCCCTGCCCCCCCTCCGGCGGAGGCACTCTGCGGGAGCTGTTGGGTTTCCATGCAGGCAGGGGGTAGGCCTGCATGGCCCGGAAGACATAGTCCTTCAGCCGGGGATACCGGTGGGAAAGGGCCTCAATCAGCTCCTTTACCTCCTGCCTCTGGGTCAGTCCGTCAGCGGGACAGGTGTTTGTTACAATGGGAAGGGAGAGCCGCTGGGCGGTGCCTCGGACAAAGCCCTCTCCGCAGTACAGAAGAGGACGGATCTGGGTCACTCCGGTGCGGTCCAGATAGGTCACAGGCTGAAAGCAGGAGATCCGCCCCTCATAAAAAAGGGAGAGGAAAAAGGTCTCCACCGCATCGTCAAAATGGTGTCCCAGGGCGATCTTGCTGATTCCCCGTTCCAAAATGGCGTTGTGGAGGGCGCCGCGGCGCATTTTGGCGCACATGGAGCAGGGATTTTTCTCCTTCCGCACATCGAAAATAATGTGAGCGATCTCGGTTTTGAGGAGCGTATAGGGAACGCCGATGGACTTGCAGTAGTCGGCCACCGGCCCAAAGTCCATCCCCGGCTGCCCCATATCCAGGGTAAAGGCCTCCACCTGAAAGGGCAGGGGATAAAAGGTCCGGAGCTTGGCCAGAGCGGCCAGAAGGGTGAGGGAGTCCTTCCCCCCGGAAACCCCCACCGCCACCCTGTCTCCGGCGGAGATCATGTCGTAGTCCTCCACGCATCTGCGGACATAAGAGAGTAATTTCTGCATAAAAGAGCCTCCTCAAAAAACGAAATTGAAAAGAAGAAATCGGGTGTTATAAAGAGAAAACAAGAGAAAATCAGAGATATGAAAATATAAATAAAAAACTTTTCAAAATCTGTTGACACTTAGAAACCTCTGCATTATAATACAAATCGTTCCGCTCGTCCAGAGTGGAACTCTATTTGTAAGTATCAAAATGGAAATAGAAGCAAAATTGGAGGTTTGACCATGTCCACTTTTATGGCAAATAAGGGCAATATCGTCCGCAAGTGGTATGTCCTCGACGCGGCCGGAAAGCCCCTGGGCAAAACCGCTGCTGTCGCCGCCACCCTGCTGCGGGGCAAGCATAAGCCCGAGTACACCCCCCACGCCGACTGCGGTGACTTTGTCATCGTACTCAACGCCGAGAAGGCTGTTCTCACCGGTAAGAAGGGGGAGCAGAAGTTCTATCGTACACACTCCGGCTATCCCGGTGGTCTGAAGGAGACCAAGTACCGCATCCTGATGCAGGAGAAGCCCGAACTGGCCATGAAGCTGGCGGTCCGGGGAATGATGCCCCGGAACATTGTCACCAAGGACTCCCTGGTCCGCCTTCACATCTATCGCGGCGGCGAGCATAAGCATGAGGCTCAGAAGCCCGAGATCTGGACCGCTCAATAAGGAGGAAGAGAAGTATGTATAAGAGCAAGAAGCCTTATTTTTACGGAACCGGCCGTCGCAAGTCCTCCGTTGCCCGTGTCCATGTCTATGAGGGAGGCAGCGGTGTGATCACCATTAACGGCCGTGACATCGACGATTACTTCGGCCTGGAGACCCTGAAGCTCCTGGTTCGTCAGCCCCTTGTCACCACCGGGGTGGTGGGTCAGGTGGATGTGAATGTCACCGTCCAGGGCGGCGGTGTGACCGGTCAGGCCGGCGCCATCCGTCACGGTGTGGCCCGTGCCCTGCTGCTCATGAATCCCGAATTCCGTCCCGCTCTGAAGACCGCCGGGTTCCTGACCCGTGATCCTCGTATGAAGGAGCGTAAGAAGTACGGCCTCAAGGCCGCCCGCCGCGCGCCTCAGTTCTCCAAGCGCTGATTTACGACGCGATTTTTTCAAAAACCCTGGAACCGCAATGGTTCCGGGGTTTTTCTTTTCCCCTCAATTCAGCTCAATACGGCGCAGTCTGGCACAAGGTCTCGGGGCTGAAAAAGGGTTAGACGCAACGCCGTATTTTGTGCGGATCACAGGTTTTTCCGCCGGCCCGGCCGCCTGTAAGGAGGTCAAAGACGGAACCGCAGTGCGATTGGCAGCTGCGGTTTGAATTGGGTCGCAGCGGCAGAGTGACCCATATCGGACGCTCTGTCACTGCGTTTTTACATCATACAAACCTAAAAGGACAGACAAGGAGTGAGAACTGTTTATGTCACAAAAACACAGATCCGGCGGGCGAGATCCGTCGATCTGCACACCTATCTATCTCAGACGCAGCCCGGCAAACTGATTCGGCTCTGTTCAGGAACCTATACGACCCACCCACGACAGCCTTAAAATCTCTAACGGGAAATGGTATTGGTGGTCCCCAGGGAATCGACGGAATATCAGCATTAAACTACATGATTCGTATAGAAGGCCAGCCGTTTCCAGAGGCTGCAGCATTGCTTTGCAGTCTGACGGACGAATACTCTGCTCCACATCAAAACACAGAAGACCTCCAAAAGCTGCTGTCTGCCCGTCAGGAATTCCAATAACCATTGTGTCCTTTCTTATTTACAGAGCCGTGGTATCGGCTGCGATATCCTTTTTGACCCTTTTACGGCTTTAGGGGAAGAACTGGACACAGGCCAATCCTCAGCTTTGAACGGAGTCTATGGTCCTGGGAAAAACCGCAGTATGAAGCTCCCGGCTGCTCTGGAGCAGTAGCTGGCCGACTATCCCCACATTGAAACAGTGGCGCTGGGCCTGGATCACGATGCTGCTGGGCAACGGGCCGCAGTGGGTATTGCCGCAAAGCTATCTGACGATACCGTTCCTAATGCAATGCCGCAAACAGCCAAGGACTGCAACGACATTCTAAAGAAGCAGATATGCCGCTGATCCTGCCTTTCTCATATCTGGAGAAATCGGCACTGCCTGATCGTGGAGCGCAATGATGGGGCAGTACCCCATCGGAGTGAGAATCAGAATATCAATGGACCGCTATGTGCCAAAATCAAATATGTTTTTAAATCGAAAATGGAGGAACTACTTATGATGAATCACATTACCCTGATGGGTCGTCTGACCCGCGATCCTGAGCTGCGCCATGCACAGAGCGGCATCCCTGCTGCATCCTTTTCTCTGGCTGTCAGCCGAGACTGCAAGGACAAGAGCACCGGGGAAGCCGCGACAGACTTTGTCAATGTGGCTGCATGGCAGCATAACAGTGAGTTTGTGTCTAACTACGGGGGAACTCTCGCCGGTCAACTGAGATTCTGGCAGAGCGCGTGTACTTCGATGATTTCTATAAGGACAAGACTCAAGCAGAAGTGCAGCCTTATGACTCTTCCGCAGTAGGAGAGGCAGCTGAACCGGAACGGCCCTTTTAAATGGCCAGCTAATCCCGCCCCGGAGGATACGAGGGCAGAAAGGATTATTCTGGTGCGTTTTATCATGGATGACCTTGACCCATCATGCCGCAGCGGACAGATGCGGAAACAGCGTCTGATATTTCTACCAAGGTCAATCCACTCAACTCTAAATCACCAAAAATTTAGGTCCATTCTAAATCATGTTTACACGGGAAACGAGATATAATAGGGAGAACAGCCCAGGAAGAGGTGTTCCTATGAGGAATGAGCAGCAACGCTGCGATATCAGTGATGCGGTGTGGACCCTGCTGGACCCGCATCTGCCGGGACAACGAGGGCAATGGGGTGGAATAGCGCAGGATAACCGGCGATTTCTCAACGGCGTGTTTTGGATCCTGCGCACCGGAGCATCATGGCGGGATCTGTCCCCGTGCTGCGGAAACACTGCTGGCCCATCGAGGGTGTGTCACCAGCCGAATTGTTGCTTATGCTGCCGGTGCTGGAATGAATGTCGTCCTTCCAGCAAAATGAAATCGCAAACAGCAACGGGAGTACGACCGTTATTTGTATCGGCTCCGCCATTTGGCGGAAAACGCTTTTTTACACCTGAAACGATGGCGGGGGATTGCTGCACAATATGCTGAAAATACAGCATCTTTTCTCGCCGCAGTGCATATCCGCTGCTTTGCTATTTGGTGCGTTGTTTTGGCGCAAACTTGTGTAGATACTATTTAATGAAAACAGGGGTTTTTCGACAGGCTGGGAGTGGCGCCGCTGACGCGGCGCCACTCCTCTTTTATCTTTGGACACATCCCTTATGGCAGAAATGAATGCAGCGAGCGGTCATGTCTCCGGCTCCATTTCTTTGATCTCGGTATGGGTTCCCCCGAATATCACACCCCCTGCTGCAGGTTTCATTCTCCTGCGGCAGGGGGTGTTTTATCATGGTCCGTTTTTGCCGGATCGGTTCCGAGTTCGAAACCGGGGAAAAGGCCGTTTTTTAAAAATTTTTTCTTTGGTGTATGCAAAAGTGCAACAAAATGGGGTTTTTCAGGGATGGGTGAAGGGAGTGTGAATATGGCGGGCAATCAAAAGATATCCAGAGAGATGGCCATCCGAAAACTGGGTGAGCTGGCTCAGGCCCCCGTAAACGATGCGGTGAAACTGGCCTTTTTGGAAGAGAAAGAGCGGGTGGATGGACTGAATCTGATGGCTCTTACCGAATTCCGCAGAAGTGAAAAGGGTGTGGTTGAAATCAGACTGGTGGATCGGGCCGCCATTTGGAGAGATCTGGCCGTCCTCACCGATCAGAGAATGGGGGATCGGGCAGAACAGTTTTTCCGGTCCCTGGAGGAGTGAGTCATGAAGTTTTCCCAAAAACAGAAAGAGGCCATGACCTGGTGGCGGAAAAGCGACAGGCAGGCTCTCATCTGTGACGGGGCCGTGCGCTCCGGAAAAACGCTGGCCATGGGGGTGGGCTTCTTCCTCTGGGCCACCGCCGGATTTCAGGGCAGGGACTTCGCGATTTGCGGCAAAACAGTGGGAGGGGTGCGGAGAAATCTGCTGGGCCAGGTGGGTGCCCTCCTGCGGGAGATGGGCTTCCTCTGGACCGAAAAGGTGAGCCAGGGAGTATTGCAGGTGGGCCTTCCAAACCGAATCAATACCTTTTACCTGTTCGGCGGACGGGATGAATCCAGCGCCTCCCTCATCCAGGGGATGACCCTGGCAGGCGCCCTGATGGATGAGGCGGCCCTTATGCCCCGCTCCTTTGTGGAGCAGACCTGCGCCCGCTGCTCCGTGGAGGGGGCCAGACTCTGGTTCTCCTGCAATCCGGATACCCCGGAGCATTGGTTCTACAAAGAGTGGATCCAAAAGGCGGAGGAGAAAAATGTCCTCCACATTCACTTCACCATGGAAGATAACCCCTCTCTCTCTGACCGGGTGAAAAAACGGTATCGGGAGACTTTTCAGGGGGCGTTCTATCAGCGGTTTGTACTGGGGGAATGGGTGGCTGCCCAAGGGCTGGTTTATGACTTCTTTGCCCAGCTTCCCCGGCCCCAGCCCCCGGAAGGAGAGATGGAGCAGTGGTACATCTCCTGCGACTACGGAACGGTCAACCCCACCTCCATGGGCCTGTGGGGGAAGAAGAATGGGGTCTGGTACCGGGTGCGGGAATACTATTACGACTCCAGGGCCCAGGGAGAGCAGAAAACCGACGGAGAGTATGCCGATGCCCTGGCAGTCCTGGCAGGGGGAAGACCCATTCAGGCTGTCATCGTGGACCCCTCGGCGGCCAGTTTCCTGGAGCTTCTTCGCCGCCGGGGATGGAGGGTGAGGAAAGCCAGAAACGATGTACTAAGCGGAATCCGCCTCACCGCAGAGCTTCTGCGGAGGGGAAAGCTGGTCATCTGCGCCGGGTGCGAAGCGGCGGCCAGAGAGTTCGGACTCTACCGCTGGGAGGAGGGAGGCACCCAGGACAGAGTGGTAAAAGAACATGACCACGCCATGGACGAGATCCGCTACTTTGCCGCCACCGTGGCGGGAAGAGAAGGACGATCTGCCGGCCTTTTCGCAGGCTGTGTGAGACGATGAGAAAAAGGGAGGGAGAACATGGGACTTTTTGACAAAAAAAAACCTGCCCCGGTCCCAGGGTTGGTACAGACAAGAAAAGGAGAAGGACATCCGTTTCGGGCCATGGAGAACTATGTCCCCCTGGCGCGGGGAGAGCTGGCCCTCTATCGGGCCATTCGGGAGGGGGTCCCCATTGTGGATGCCGCTCTGGTTAAGCTGGTCCGGCTGTGCGGAGGGGTGAAGGTGACCTGCGCACCCTCTGCCCAGAAGGGGCTGGACCGGTTTTTGGAGACGGTTCCCACAGGACGGGGACAGGAGGGAATCCAGTCCTTCCTGGACTGTTATCTGGACTCTATGCTCACCTGCGGACGGGCGGTGGGAGAGATTGTCCCCAGCAGAAATGGCCGGGGAATTGCCGCCCTCCTCTGCGGCAATGTGGAGGATATTGAAATCAAAGAAGGGGCCAGTCCCCTGGAGATCACCATCTGCGTCCGAAGAGAGAATGGAAAGGTGGAAGCGCTGCCCTATCAGCAGCTTCTCCTCTTTACCCCCTATCAGCCCGAGGCAGAACACCCCTATGGAGTTTCCCTCATGCGGAGTATGCCCTTCCTGGCAGGGATCCTGCTGAACATCTATCAGGCCATTGGGGTGAACTGGGAGCGGGTGGGAAATCCCAGGTTTGCCATCCTGTGCAAGCCGGAGGGAGAGGAGGACAGCGTCCAGGAGCGCTGTCAGCAGGTGGCCCAGGAGTGGGCCAGAGCCATGAAGCACACCCAGGATGGAAGCGTCAGCGATTTCGTGGCAGCCGGAGAGATGGAGATCAAGGTGATTGGAGGGGAGGGACAGATCCCGGACAGCCAGGGACCCATCCGTCAGATCATGGAGCAGCTGGTGGCAAAAACCGGTCTTCCCCCCTTTCTGCTGGGCCTCTCCTGGACCTCCACCGAACGGATGAGCAGTCAGCAGGCCGATCTCCTTACCAGCGAGATCACCGCCATCCGCCGGAGCCTGACCCCGGTGGTGGCCAAAATATGCCGCCTCTGGCTGAGAAGTCAGGGAGAGGACGATCAGGTGTTGGTGGACTGGGAGGATGTGAATCTTCAGGACCTTATGGAAGAGGCCAGAGCGGAATTGTGTCGGGCACAGATCAGAGAGATGGAAAAGGAGGAGTAGGATGGAAGTCATCAAAGAGGCCGGTATTCGAGGGGGAGGCATCCCCACAGAGGAGGAGCTGGAGCAGATCAACCGATTCGCAAAGGGCAGCCTGACCACAGAGGAGGTATACGCCTTTTCCGTCAGGCTTTGCGACAACGAGGTGGATCGGGATTATGAGCGGTTTCGGGCCAAGACCCTGGAGGAGCTTGCCCCCCTCTTTGTTGGAAAGAGCGGGATCTTTGACCACCAGTGGTCCGCCCAGGGCCAGACCGCCCGTATCTATCGCACCGAAGTGGTGCGGGAGGATGGAAATCTGACCAGAGGGGGAGAGGGTTACTGTTTCCTCAAGGGATATGCCTATATGCTCCGAAACGAGAAAAATCGGGACCTGATCCGGGAAATCGAAGGGGGAATCAAGCGGGAGGTATCCGTGGGCTGCGCCGTTCAGAAAAAGGTGTGCTCTATCTGCGGGAAGGAGCTCCAAACAGAAAGCTGTCCCCACAGGCCGGGCCGGGAGTATGAGGGGAGACTTTGTGTGCATGAACTGGCAGAGGCCACAGATGCCTATGAGTTTTCCTTTGTGGCGGTCCCGGCCCAGACCAGAGCGGGGGTGATGAAACATCGGACCAGAGGAGGTGAGAGCATGGAAGAGCTGGAAAAACAGGCCGAGCTGGGACGCCGCTATCTGTCCGGTCTGCGGAAGGAGGCGGTGCGCCTGGGGGCCGCGGCAGAGCCGGAGCTGGCGGTGGAGACGCTGAAATCCATCATGGATAAGCTGGATGAGCCGGAGCTTTTGGCCCTGAGCGCCTGCTACGCCAAAAAGACGGAAGAGCGGTTCCCCGTGGCAGGTCAGCTTCCCCAGCGGGGGAAACACAGTCAGAGCGGGCCGCTGGACGGCGCATTCATGATTTAAAAAGGAGGAAGAGCGTATGAAGGTATCTTATGAAGAGATCGGGCAGGTGCTGGTGACCTGTCCCGCCGCCGAAACGGTGACAGAGGGCGGTATGGTCAAAATGGGGGAGGACGGCAAGACGGCCCCCTGCGGGGATGGGGAGCGCTTCTGCGGACAGGCGGTCAGCGTGGCGGGAGACGGCTTTGCCGCCGTTCAGGTCCGGGGATTTGCCACGGTGGTCTGCACCGACGCCGCCGTAAAGCCCGGCTGGGTTTCGCTGGCGGGAGACGGCAAGGGAGGCGTGAAAAAGGCTTCCGCCGCCGGCGGTGAGGCATTGGTCATGGAGGCGGACGGCAAGCGTGCCGTTCTCTTCCTGTAAGAAAGGAGAGGGTGAATGATGGCTTATCCGTTTGAACACTTGAAGCTCGAAAAAGGAATGTACCAGGAGAGCGGGCGGTCCTTTACCGAGACCCTGGCCCGGCTGGACCCCGATGAGGCCTATCAGGGGACGGCATTGGAGGGACTGGACCCCTTTCAGCGTCAGCTGAAGCGCTTTGACATCAAAGTGAGAGGAATGGGGAGCGATGTGGTGGACAAGTTCTTCTCCACCAGTCAGTCCGCCGTCCTCTTCCCGGAGTACATTGCCCGCAGCGTGAGGCAGGGGATGGAGGAGGCTGACCTCCTTCCCAATCTGCTGGCCTCCACCACAGAAATTCAGGGGATGGATTATCGCTCCATCACCTCCGTTCCGGACGGAGAGAGCAAAAAGCTCCGCCGGGTGGAGGAGGGCGCCGCCATCCCCGCCACCACAGTGAAGACACAGGAAAATCTGGTCCGTCTCCACAAGCGGGGCCGTATGCTGGTAGCCTCCTATGAGGCGATCCGCTATCAGAAGCTGGACCTGTTCTCCGTGACCCTCCGGCAAATCGGCGCCCACATCGCAAGGACTCAGCTGGAGGACGGAGTCAAGGTCCTGATGGAAGGAGATGGGAACAAAAATCCTGCCGAAGTAACCAATGTGAAAGCCTCCGGTACATTGACCTATGATGATCTGGTGGCCTTTTGGGCCAAGTTCGACCCCTACACCCTGAACACCATCCTGGTCCCCAACGATGTGATGGTAAAGCTCCTCAAACTGCCTGAATTCCAGAACCCCATGACAGGCCTTAACTTCCAGGGAACGGGTCAGCTTTCCACACCCCTGGGAGCCAAGCTCCTCCGCACCGCCGCCGTGCCCGCCGGGAAGCTCATCGGACTGGACAGCCGCTATGCCATGGAGATGGTCACCGGAGGCGGCGTGTCGGTGGAGTATGACAAGCTCATTGATAGACAGCTGGAACGGGCCGCCATCACCTCCATCGCCGGTTTTGCCAAGATCTATCCCGATGCCTCCAAGGTGCTGGCCGTTTGAGTTTCATTGAGACACCGGAAGGAGGCGGCGCCATGGAGGAAGAGATTCTGGCCCTGGCCATGGAGCTGGGCGGAATCAAAGAGGGGGAGGAGCAGGGGCTTCTCCTCTGCTGCCGGCTCGCCAGGGAGGAGCTGGATCGAAAGCGAAAGCCGGAGATCCTGCCAGAGGACTGCGCACCCATCTTTTCCCTGGCGGCGGCCAAAATAGGTCTGTGTGACTGGCTGATCCTCCGTCAGGCCAGTGAGCCGGAGCGATTTACGGCGGGAGATGTGACGGTGGAGCGGGGAAAGGGAGACCCCTCCCTGCTCCGCCGTCAGGCGCTGGAGCAGCTGGCCCCCTATTTGAAGAGGAACACCTTTTTCTTTCAGGAGGTGAGGAGCTGATGGCAACCGGATTTCAGCGGGTGCTGGCCCGGTACGGACAGACGGTGGAGGTCTTCCCCAACGGGGAGGAGCCGGGGCTTTTGGCCACCGCCCTCCTCCAGCCAATTCGGGACAGAGAGCGCCAGGTGGTGGCGGGCCATCTGGGATGGGAACGGAAGGAGCGCTGGCTCTATCTTGGGGAGCCGGAGGTATCCCTCGACATCGGGGAAAAAGGATTTTTAAAGGCGGGTGAATCCACCTTTGAGGTCTACTCCGCCAGACGGGTGGATCTGGGAAAAGAGACCTGTCACTGGTGGGCCATTCTTCTGCCCAGAGAGGAGGAGGCATGACAGGACTGGATGTGATCCGCACCTGCATGACCGGATGTCTTACCCAGGAGGGGATTCAGGCGGTCACCGCCTGGGACAGGGGAGACAGGGTCAGACGGCAGGGGCCGGTGGTGGCGGTGACCCTGCGGAGCTGCAGGGAGGAGCCCGGCGGATTTCGGGACTATCTGGGAGAGCGGTACAACCGGGAAAAGGACCGCTGGGAGGAGCTTTACGGAAAGAAAGCCCAGGTGGTTTTCGGTCTGGAGATCTATGCCCCCGGACGGGATGGAGCCGCAGATTGTCAGATCGTCTTTGACCAAATCTCCACCGCCTTGCAGCAGACGGCCCCCACAGGCTTGACCCTGGCCGAGCTTTCCAGAGGAGAGACCCGGTATGAGCGGGAGACCGGCCTGTTTCACTGCCCCGCACAGGCGGTATGTGATACCTATCTCTATGCGGTGGCAGATGAGGGGGGAACATTTGTGGACTTTGAAGTGAGAGGGGAACGAAAGAAATGAGCAAAGGGACAAATCATGAGCGGCCGGGAGTCTATTCCTCCTATACCGCGTCTTCGGTGGTGAGTGCCGCCGCCGGAGCAAAGACAGTGGCGGTCATCACCATCCATAAAAGCGGGCAGAGTGGGAAGATTTACAACTTTACCCGGTTTGAACAGGCCGCAGAGGCCCTGGGAGCAGAGGAAAAGCTGACCCGGATGATCCGGCTCCTCTTCCTCAATGGGGCGGCGGCTGTGGTGGCCGTCCCTGTGGCGGCAGAGGAAAACTATCAGGCGGCCTTTGATGCCGTCGCCCAGCGGGAGGATATCAGCATCGTGGTCTGTGACAGCACCAACCTCACCGTTCAGCAGGCCCTGCGAGACAGCGTGAAGGCCGCCTCAGCGGCCCGTCGGGAGAGAATTGCCCTTGTGGGCGGCCCGGCGGACGAGACGGTGGCCCAGCTGGTGGAGCGTGCCCAGGCCCTGAATGAGGCCCGGATGATTTTGGTGGCTCCCCCTGAATCCACTCAGGATACCACCGCGGTGGCAGCCGCTGTGGCCGGAGCCATCGCAGGAGAGCGGGACCCGGCTGTCCCACTGGGGGGAGCCGAGCTCAAAGGCATCACCAGCCTGACCACCCGGTATCAGGACAGTGAGATCGATCTTCTGGTCCGGGGAGGGGTCACCCCTGTGGAGTCCGTGGGGGGGACGGTTTCCGTGGTGCGAGGGGTCACCACCAGAACCAAAAACGGGTCCAGCCCCGATTCTACCTGGCGGGAGCTGACCACCATCCTCATTGCGGACGATGTGATTCCCACCATCCGCAACAGCCTGCGGGCCAAATTCCCCAGGGCGAAAAATACGGAGCAGAGCCGGGGGGCCATCCGCTCCCAGGTCATTTTGGAACTGGAGAACAAGCTGGCAAAAGAGATTATCACCGGGTACGAAAATGTGACCGTTCTGCCCAAGGCGGATAACCCCACCGTTTGTCTGGTGGATTTTTCCTTTACCGTGACCCATGGTCTCAACCAGATCTGGCTGACCGCTCACATTACTGTGTAAAGGAGGAAGAGAATGAAAGCAGCAGGATTTCCCACAAGCAGTGACATTTATCTGGAGGTAAACGGACGGAAGGTGGCGGTGGTCCAGAGCTATTTTGCCAAGACCACCAAGACCAGCAGCGTGGTGGAGGCCTTTGGCGAGGAACAGCCCGTAGCCACCATTCCGGGGCCAAGAAACCATATTGTGGAGCTGACCCGGCTCTACGCCACCGAGGAGGCGGTACGGGACGGTATTAATTTCCACGAGTTGGAGGACTTCAGTCTGGTCATCTGCAAGCCGGACCGGAAGATCATCTATTCCGGCTGCCAGTGGAGCACCATCGGAGAAACCGGAAATCTGGGCGCCATGGTGGTGGAGAAAATCACCATTGTGGCCGCAAGACGAATTGAGACAAGGGTGTGACCATGAGAAAGAGTGGAGTGAGATCCGGCCCAAGGCTGGAGCTGGGTGAGGGACGCTCACTGCGCCTTCTCACCGCGCTGGAGGTGCTGGAGGCCAGGCGGGAGGCGGCAGAGCTGTGGCAGGAGGAGAGGGAGAAGCCCCTCTGCTCCAACGCCTGTCTGCTCGCCAGGGCCATGGAGAAAAAGGGCGGCCCCCTCTATCCAAACGGGCAGGCGGTATTACAGGCCCTGCGGGTGGAGGAAATCGACCGGCTGGCGCAGCAATGGAGTGCCTTCAATCAGAGGGAAAATCCCTCCATCCTCATGGGAGAGCAAGAGGTAAATGCCAGAAAAAAAGCTTGGAGCATACGCCCTATGAGCGCCTTAAATGGCGTGTGCTCCGAGCCTTTGGGGCGCTTCCCTCGGAGGAACGAGTCAAAAAACTGATGGACAGGGATTACCTCTGGTGTCTTCTGAACATGATGCTGGATGAGGAGGAGGCCCTGGAGGCCCTCTGCCCCGCCTGTCGGGCGGAGGCACAGGAGGGGCGGTGCCCCGCCTGCGGCAATCCGGCGGGGGAGAGGGAGAGAGAGGACAACCCATCCTTTGACTGGGAGAGGTATCAGCGGATGAAGGAAGGGGGAGGAGCATGACAGACTGGCTTGAACATCTGTTGGATCGGGAAGAGGAGAGTGAGGAGATCCCGGAGGGGCTTCTCACCTCCATTCAGCCGATTCGTCGAAGAGGGAGGCCCTCCTCCCCTTGGAAGAAACAGGGAAATCAGGGGCCTTTGCAGAAGGAGAGGGAGGAGCATTCCTCAAGGAGAGATCGGAGGGAAGGGGATGACCCTCCCTCCCGGTACCGGCAGAGCGGCACGGAGGGGAAAGTGGGCAACTCCCCTGAGAAGGAGGCGCTTTTTTCCCCGGAGGGAAGAGAGCTAATCCGGCAGGAAGGGGTGTTCTCCAACCCAAAAAGCCGGGAGGGAAAGGGCATGACCTGGGACACCTTCTGGAATCGGCTCCTTTCATGGAAAGCCCCCGGATCTTTTCCGGCCCTTTCCAGAAGGGGGACGGAGAGTGGAGCGGAGACTCCGCAGAGAGAAAGAAAAACGATTCCGCAGACAGAGGAGACGGTCAGGACCAGGAGCGAAAAGGAAAGTCCGCTGGATGGGCTGGTCCGGCAGGAGGGGGTGTTTCCACGGGAGACAATCGATCCCATGGAAGCCCTGGGAGAGACCGTGCGGGGGGAAGGCGGAATGTATGCCGCCCCCATGAGCGCCATGGGGGAGTCGAAGGTCCGATCCTTTCCCCGGCAGTTTTATGAACGGATGGTGCGAACCCGCCAGGAGGCCGACTATCGAAGGCCTCAAAAAGAACTTTTCTTCCCCTCCCCGGAGGGGAGGGAGAACAGATCAGAGGGAGCGGTATGGGAGGCGGCGGCCCTGGATCGAATCTTCCAGCGGGACGCACGGAGATATGATGGGGGGTTTTCCTGGCAATGAGTCGTTTGGCACCCATGCGGTATAAAAATTTTGTTTGGCCTCACAATCCCTACACCTACTCCATCGACTATGAGCGGCGGGTGGCCGCCCATCCCATGCCGGGAGGCGACTGCCAGCTGGAATCTCTGGGGCAGGGCTACCGTGTGATGCGGGGGGAAGGGGTCTTTGTGGGTCCGGAGGCTTATCGGACCTTTCAGGCCCTGGCCTCCATCTACTATGAGAATACGCCGGGGATGCTGGTCCATCCGGTGTGGCAGGCGGCAAAGGTCTGGTTTGTGGAGCTGGCCCTGGCCCAGGAGCCGCGGGCAGACTATGTCCGTTACCGATTCACCTTCTGGGAGTGCCCCCCGCCCAGTCAGGAGGGGCTGAAGGAGGTCCCCTCTCCCCAGACGGGGACAGGGGGAGCCGAGACCCGGGCGCAGAGCGGAACCGCAGCCTATCACATTGTGGTGAAGGGGGATACCCTTTGGGATCTGGCCCGGCAATATGGATTGGCCCTCTCCAGGCTGATCGCCCTGAATCCACAGATCAAAAACCCAAACCTCATTCGGGTGGGAGAAAGAATCAAGGTGTCTGGATGAAGGGAGCCATTATTACCTGTGAGGGGATCCACTATGAATTGCCGGAGCTGCTGGCCTGGCGGATGGAGTATGCCTGCGGCGTCCCCTGTGACAGCTTTTGGGTGGAGTGTCTGTTCCGTCCGGAGGATGAGAGGGCCTATCAGAAGGCAGTGCGGTTTTACGCAGTGGACCGGGGAAAACGGGTTTTTACCGGGGTCCTGGACGAGGTGGAGTGGACCCAGGGAAAGCAGGGCCGAAGGGTAATCCTCACCGGGCGAAGCATGGCTGCCCTTTTGCTGGACAATGAGGCGGAGGCCGCAGATTACAGCACCGCCACGCTGGAGGATATCCTGCGCAATCATGTGACCCCCTATGGGATCTCGGTGGTTAAGAAGGAGAGCATTCCTCCCTGTCAGGGCTTTTCCGTGTCTGCCGGACAGAGTGAATGGCAGGTTTTGTATCAGTTTTGCCGCTATCACGGAGGGGTTCAGCCCAGATTTGACCAGGAGGGAAGGCTGCTGCTGGCTCCCTTTCAGGGGACGGAAAAAATCCTGGGGGAGCGGGTTCCGGTGACCCGTCTGACCCAGACCGAGCGGCGGTATGGGGTCATTTCAGAGATTCTGGTGAGAAACAAAAGCAGAAAAACCATCGAGCGGGTGGAAAATCCCGCCTTTGTGGCGGAGGGGGGACGATGCCGCCGGGTCATCACCACCAACGGAAAATTGGGAACACAGGCCATGCGCTACAGTGGACGGTTTCAGCTGGACAAATCCTGGGGAACCCGGCGCAGCCTGACCATTGCCGTGCCCACCCTCTTCTTTGCCTGGCCCGGCGACCTGATCCGAATGGAGAGGACCGGGTGGAGCGGAACCTGGCGGGTGCGGGAGAGTGTGGTTACCCTGGATGAAAGAGGAAGCGAAACCACTCTGGTGCTGGGTCCGCCGGAGGGAATCTTTTAGAGGGGAAAAGGAGGGGAGGGCCTATGTGGCTGTCCAGAGGAAGAGAGGAAAAAACAGTGGAGGAGGTCTCCGCCGAGAGCGGTCCCGTGACGGTGTCGGGAACAGAGATGGCGGTCTATCTTTCGGGGGAGCGGAGAAATGTGGCCCTCTGCACCCCCGGAGGCTATGCCTGGCGTCCCCAGGTGGGACAGGAGGTGCTGGTTCTGAAAACCGGTCTGGCCGGGGAGAGGACCTTTATCCTGGGAAGTGAGATGAAGGAGAGAGATCTAAATCCCGGAGAGGTTCGTCTGGGGACGGGAGAGGCCGGAGTAACCTGCGGAGAGGAGACCGTGGAGCTGACCGGAGCAGTCACCGTCAATGGAGAACGGCTGGAGGATTTCATTCTTCGGCAGCTGGAAGGGGACAAGTAAGAGATGGAACTTTTTTTACAGAATGGGGACTATCAGCCCGATGGAAAAGGGGGACTGCTTCGGGTGGAGGGACGGGAGGAGCTGCTTCAGCGGGTTCTGTGGAAGCTCACCGCCCGTCGGGGGCAGTTCCCCTTTTTGCCCCGTCTGGGGAGCCGCCTCTACACCCTGAACCGGGAAAAACCCTCCGCAAGGCCGGGACTGGCTCGGCAGTATGCCGCCGAGGCCCTGGCGGAAGAGGCGGATCTGTCAGTGACGGAGGCGCTGGTGGAAGAGGAGGGGGGAAACCTTCTTTTGACCCTGCTGCTGGACTGGAAGGGGGAGGCGATGGAGATCAAAATGGATCTGTAAGGGAGGAAACGGATGAAATCAGTTGAGGAAATCTATGGGGAGATGATGGCGGCCTTCACCGAAAAAACGGGAATCCAGGCCTCCAATTCCGGAGATCTGGCGGTACGGCTCTATACGGTGGCGGCAGAGCTGGTCAGTCTCTATACACAGGCGGAGTGGACCGCGCGGCAATGCTTTCCCCAGTCTGCCATGGGGGAATATCTGGATCGACACGCGTTGCTGCGGGGGGTGAGCCGCCGGGAGGCGGCCAGGGCAAAGGGAAATCTCCGCTTTTCTGTGGATGAGCCCCTTTCCACCGATTTGACGATCCCGGCGGGAACCATCTGCATGACGGCGGGGCTGGTGCGCTTTGAAACCAGCCAGACGGGGACGCTGAAGGCGGGGCAGACCCAGGTGGATGTCCCCGCCCAGGCCGTGGAGACGGGCCTGGTGGGAAATGTGGCGGAGGGGAGCATCCTCTCCATGGCGGTGGCCCCGGTGGGGGTGAGCCGATGCACCAACCCGCAGCCCTTTATAGGCGGGGTGGACCAGGAGGAGGATGAGGCCCTGCGGAAACGGATTTTAGAGACATACAAGCGTCTGCCCAACGGGGCCAACGCCGCCTTTTATCAACAGGGCGCCCTCTCCTTTCCCCAGGTGGCGGCTGCCAGCGTCATTCCCCGAAAAAGGGGAATCGGTACGGTGGATGTCATCATTGCCACCCATGCCGGGACACCGGAACCCGACCTGATTCAAGCGGTAAAGTCCTATTTTGAAAGCCGCCGGGAGATCGCTGTGGATGTGGAGGTCAAAGGTCCCACACGGAAGGAGGTCAAAATCCAGGCGGCGGTGAAGGCCAAAGACTCCTTTGATGCCAGCCAGGTGCGGCAGGAGGTCCAAAAAGTCCTTTCCGTCTTCTTTCAAGGCGGGCAGCTGGGGAAAAATCTTCTGCGGGCCGAGCTGGGAAAGGCTGTCTTTGATGTTCCGGGCGTGGAAAATTACGCCATTTTGAGTCCCGCAGCCGATGTGGAGCTGGGGCCGGATGAGCTGCCCCAGTCCGCCGGAATCGAGGTGACCGCCCTGTGAGCTATGGAACCTACATGAAAGAGCTTCTCCGCCCTTTGGGGGTCTATCGGTTGGAGGGGACCTTGAACGGTGCTGAGCTGGAGAGTCTGGGGGAGGCGATGGATGAGATCCACCGCTTTTTGGATGAAATCCATCGTCAGGCGGATCTGACCACAGCGGGGGAGGAGGGGCTGACCGCTATCGAGCGCCTTTTTTCCCGCCGCCCCATCACCAAGGATCAGGAGCGGCGGAGGGCAGCCATCGCCGCCCTCCTTCGGGTGGGAGGAGACAGCTTTACCCTGGAAGCCATTAATGACAACCTGGCCGGCTGCGGTCTGAATGCGGTGGCCAGCGAGGGGGAAAAGACCCAGACGGTGTCCATCCACTTCCCTGAGGTACCCGGTATCCCGGAGGGATATGAGGAGATGCGGAAGATCATTGAGGATATCCTTCCCTGTCATCTGGGGATTGAATACCTGTTTTGGTATGTCACCTGGGCGCTGATGGAGCAGCGGTACCGAACCTGGGCCCAATTAGAGGGGACAGGGATGAGCTGGGAGGAACTGGAAAAATCTGTAGCGGAAACGAAAACGGTGAAAGGTCCACAGGGATGAAAAAGGGAGAAACCATCCCTGAACGGTAAAAAGCACCCTCTCTTCCGGGTTATCGGCCCGAAGAGAGGGTGCTTTGGTTTGTTTGGGGGGATCAAAGGCCCAAAAAGGCCTGGAGGGCGGGGAGATCCGGGGCCGTAAATACCTTGGGATAGGAATCAAAGGCCTCCTTGGGGGTGGTGCCGTTGAGGACGGCGGCAAAGTCACAGCCAGCCGCCTGAGCGGTGGCGGCATCAATGGTGGTGTCACCGCAGAAGAGCAGCTGTTCCGGCTTGAGGTGCAGACGCTCCATCCCAAGCAGAAGACAGTCGGGGGCTGGTTTGGCGTGGTCCACGCTGTCCCCGCCGATGACAAAATCCAGCAGGTCCAAAAGGCCGTGTCCGTGCAGAATGGTTTCCAGGGTGGACTGCTGTTTGGTGGAGGCGATGGCCAGATGGACCCCCGCCCTGTGGAGGGCGTGAAGCAGTTCGGCCCCGCCGGGGAAGAGGGGCACCCCCTGGAGCTGCATGGGGCGGGCCACGGAGGCAAAGGCATCCCGAAATTGGGACTTATGCGCGGGGTTCTGATCCCCGGTGAGCCGCTCATAGGCCAGCTCCAAAGGGAGACCCACCGTCCTGCGGATGGTCTCCCGATCCGGAACAGGCTGACCCAGCTGGGTCATTCCGTGGGAAAATCCCGCCAAAATGGCATCGGTGGCATCTCCCAGGGTATAGTCAAAGTCAAAAAATACAGCCTGGTAGGTCATAACGGTTTCCTTTCACAAATTGTTTTTCCCATTTTATCATGGTTCTGTGGAAAAGAAAAGGGGCCGGACCGGAAAGCAAGCGCCTCCCCGGTCCGGCTCTATTATTCCTCCTCCCGGAGAAAAACATCCGCCCCGTATCGGATGCAGCGCTTGATTCGAATCTCTCCCCGCTTCACCGTCCGGGAGACGGTGGACTTATTCACACCAAGCAGATCGGCAATCTGCCGCATATTGAGTCCCTTGGCGTAATACAGGGTGAGCATTTCCCGCTGACGGGGGGTCACATCGTGTTTCAGTGCCCGTATCAGATTCTGCTTCATCCGATTTAGAGATCTGGTATTGGTATTCTCCTCACTCATGGCGCGGGAGTAGGCCGCCATATCCGCGGCATACCGGGTCCCGCGCCTATATCGTGTATCGTTCATTTCGGCGGTACCCCCTTTCGTAATAGCGGGCGCACAGGACGGCAAGCTCCCGGGCCTCCCGCCGCATAACGGTAAGGGTCCGAATCCGCTCCGCCAGGGCGGAGCGGAGGGACTCATTTTTACACTTGGCCCAGCGGAGCTGAAGCTCCGTTATCCGCTCCCGTAAAATCTGGGCCTGAAGGTCATATTGCGCAGAAAGCTCCAACAAGGTCATTCCTCTATTTGTTCCGTTCCTTTCTCATTTTTTGGACCAGGCAGGCCGGACAGAGGACAAAAGCCTGATCCCAGATCACCGGATCCATCCGGTAAATTTCTCCTCCACACTCCTCGCACCAGGCAGCCGGAGACTCCAGCTGAATGTCCCGGAGCGGGTACACACAAGGACCTGAAAAATTCCTTTTAAAAATATACAAGCTTTTTCTTGACAATCCTCCACTCATCTGTTAAAATAAACTTCGCTGTCGTGGATACGAAATGCTGGTGTAGCTCAGTTGGTAGAGCAGCTGATTTGTAATCAGCAGGTCGGGG